>DATFES010000597.1:0-2856 GCA_035250945.1 Alphaproteobacteria bacterium
CAGATGGTCGGCCTCGCGCATCGCTTCCTCGTCATGCTCGACGACAAGCACCGAGTTGCCGAGATCGCGCAGGCGCTTCAAGGTCGCAAGGAGCCGCGCATTGTCGCGCTGATGGAGGCCGATCGACGGTTCGTCAAGGACATAAAGCACCCCGGTCAGCCCCGAGCCGATCTGCGAGGCGAGCCGGATCCGCTGGCTCTCGCCGCCCGAAAGCGTGCCCGAATTGCGCGACAGCGTCAGGTATTCGAGCCCGACGTTCATCAGGAAACCGAGCCGCTCGTTGATCTCCTTGAGGATGCGCGCGGCGATTTCGCGCTGCTTCGACGTCAGTCGCTCGGACAATTTCGCGAACCACGACGCCGCCTGATCGATCGACATGTCGGCGACCTGGGCGATGTTGCGGCCGGCGATCTTGACCGCCAGCGCCTCGGGTTTGAGCCGCGCACCATTGCAGACTTCGCACGGGCGCGAGGATTGAAAGCGCTCAAGCTCCTCGCGGACCCACGAACTGTCGGTCTCGCGCCAGCGGCGCTGCAAGTTCGGGATTACGCCCTCGAACGGCTTGGTGGTCTGGTAGCTGCGCACGCCATCGGAATAACTCATGGTGATCGGCTCTTCGCCGGAGCCATAGAGAATGGCGCGCTGCACCTCCTTCTTGAGGTCGCGGAACGGCGAAGCGCTCGACGCCTTGAAGTGCCTGCATAGGCTGTCGATTGTCTGTTCGTAGTATTGCGAGGGCGAATTGGCCCAAGGCGCGATCGCCCCTTCGCGCAACGACAGGCGCGGATCGGGCACGACAAGATCGGAATCGAAATACAGCTTCACCCCCAACCCATCGCAGGCGGGGCAGGCGCCGAATGGGTTGTTGAACGAGAACAGCCGCGGCTCGATCTCGTCGATGGTGAAGCCGGAGACAGGGCAGGCGAATTTGGCCGAGAAGGTCGTCCGCTCGCCGGTGTCGGCGTTCTCGGCGAAAAGCAGCCCGTCGGCCAGCGCCAGCGCCGTCTCGATCGAATCGGCGAGGCGATTGCCGAGCGCCGGACCGACGACAAGTCGATCAACCACCACCTCGATGTCGTGCTTGCGTTTCTTGTCGAGCGCCGGGGCGGCGTCGATCTCGTGGAGCTTGCCGTCGATCTTGACCCGCTGGAAACCGCGCTTCTGCAGATCCTGCAGCTCCTTCTTGTACTCGCCCTTGCGGCCGCGGATGATCGGCGCCAACAGGTATAGGCGGGTTCCTTCCTTCATCGCCATGATGCGGTCGACCATCTGGGTGGCCGTCTGGCTTTCGATCGGAAGTCCGGTCGCCGGCGAATAGGGAACGCCGATGCGGGCGAACAGCAGCCGCAGGTAGTCGTAAATCTCCGTGACCGTGCCGACGGTCGAGCGCGGGTTTTTCGACGTCGTTTTCTGCTCGATCGAAATGGCCGGCGACAGTCCGTCGATCGAATCAACGTCGGGCTTTTGCATCAGCTCGAGGAACTGGCGGGCGTAGGCCGACAGACTCTCGACGTAGCGGCGCTGGCCCTCGGCGTAGATGGTGTCGAAGGCAAGCGACGACTTGCCCGATCCGGAGAGGCCGGTGAGCACGACAAGCCGATCGCGCGGAATGTCGACGTCGATGTTCTTGAGATTGTGCTCGCGGGCGCCGCGTATGCTGATCGTGGTCTGCATCGAAGCCGTGGTTTTACACTATCGAAAGGCGGTGAGCGGTGAATGCCGCGAGACGAATATAGGGCTCCCGAGCGGCGAAGGCGACTCATCCGCCGCCGCACGGCACAGGCGCGAAATTACAGCAAGATTCCCGTCAGGCGCGCAGCTCTCCGCGTCGCCGCCGGTTCGAGGAAAGCCCTTGGATCGCTCCGATGGTCTGTGCAAGAGTCGCCGCCGAGCGAAGCCAAATCACGGGAACGGACGGTCATGGCCGGCAGCGTCAACAAAGTCATCATCATCGGCAATCTTGGGCGCGACCCGGAAATCCGGACGTTTCAGAACGGCGGCCGCGTCGCCAATCTGTCGGTCGCCACCTCCGAGAGCTGGCGCGACCGCAGCAGCGGCGAGCGCAAGGAAAAGACCGAATGGCACCGCGTCGTGATCTTCAACGAGAAACTGGTCGAGGTGGTCGAAAAGTATTTGCGTAAGGGCGCCAAGGTCTATCTCGAAGGCCAGCTCGAAACGCGCAAATGGACCGATCAATCGGGGGCCGAAAAGTATACGACGGAAGTTGTCTTGCGGCCGTTTCGCGGCGAGCTGACCATGCTCGACAGCCGTGGCGGGGGCGGCGGCGGTGGTAGCGGCGATTTTGGCGGCAACGGCGGCTCGGAGCCGGACGACGCGCCGCCCGCCCCGCGATCGGGCGGCGGGCGGCAAAAATCGGGCACACTCGACGACGATATCCCGTTTTGAGTCGGCGCGACGCCTGGACGGTCGCCGCCGACGCGGCGAATCGCCGTCCGGTCCGAGCCGATCGCCAAATCGCGGACTTTGCGCCGCGCCATTAGTTCAGTTAATCTTGAAAATTTATCCTCGATATTAACTGAGCAGCGTTTTATAACTGACTGTATTTATATAATAAACGTGATAATCATAATGTAACACATAAATAATCAAAAGGCTGAATAATTGAAGTTGTGGCCGACATTGTTCGCTTTTGCACAAGCTGCTAGATTTCCGCCGCGCTTCGACTCGCATTGGCTGTTGCCGCGCACTCGCTTCCACCGGACCGACCTCGCTTGACCCAGGCTACCTCGCCAAAGCCATACGACATCGCGCCGATCACGATCGAGGAGGAGATGAAGCGCTCCTACCTCGATTACGCCATGAGCGTGATCGTGGCGCGCGCGCTCCCCGACGTGC
>DATFES010000598.1:0-2482 GCA_035250945.1 Alphaproteobacteria bacterium
ATCAAACTGCCGGAAACGCTGGCATGGACCGCCTATGACGTCGGCTCGGGCGGGTACAACCAAGCGGTCGCGATCGGCAACTCGCTGAAGACCCGGCTTGGGGTCAACCTCCGCGTGCTTCCCGGCAAGAACGACATTTCACGCAACCTGCCGTTGCGCGAAAACAAGGTCCATTTCTCGGCCAACGGCGTCGGCGGCAGCTATCTGGCGCAAGAAGGGCTGTACGAGTTCGGGGCCAAGGATTGGGGGCCGCAGCGGCTGCGCATGCTGCTGCTCAACAATTCCGACGCCTTGCTGACGATCCACACGGCGAAGGACGCCAACATCAAGACGATTTACGACATCAAGGGCAAGCGCGTGGCGTGGGTGGCGGGCGCTCCCTCGCTCAATCAGAACATCACCGCCATGCTCGCCTTCGCCAACCTCACCTGGAACGACGTGACCAAGGTCGAGTTCGGCGGATTCGGGGCGGCGATGGACGGTATCATCAACAATCAGGCCGATGCCGCATTTTCGTCGACCATATCGGGGCTCGCCTTCAAGGTCGCCGCGTCGCCGCGCGGCCTGCACTTGCCGCGGTTCCCGCACAGCGACAAGGCGGGTTGGGAGCGGATGCGCAAGATCGCGCCGTTCTTCGTGCCGTTCATGGGTACTGAGGGCGCCACGCTGTCGAAGGACAATCCGGTCGAAGGCGCGACCTACCCCTATCCCGTGCTGATTACCTACCAGAGCCAAGACGCGGCGCTCACGTACAGCATGACCAAGGCGATGGTCGAGTTCTTCAACGATTACAAGGACGGCGCCCCGGGCAACAACGGCTGGGACATCAAGCGCCAGGTCTATGACTGGGTGATGCCGTTCCACGACGGCGCCATCGGTTATCTGAAGGAGATCGGCGTCTGGAAGCCGGAGTTCCAGGCACACAACGACCGACTCGTCCAGCGACAGGAAGTCCTCGCCAAGACGTGGGACGGTTACGCCAAGACAGGGCCCGCCGACGAGAAGGCGTTCTACGCCGGATGGATCAAGGCACGCGCCGAGGCGCTGACCAAGGCGGGCTTCGAACCGGTCGTGACCAACTAGCGTCGAATTTCGGATCAAGCGTGGGCCGACGGAGGAGACGGAAGCGCCCGTTTCTTTCGTTGGCCCCGCGTTCGACGTCGGAGCCGATGACGTTCTGCGTGCGAGCGGCGCGATGTATGGCTTGATGATGGACCGCCCGCTGTCGATCGTTTCGCTGATCGACTTTGCGGCGCAGTATCACGGCACGACGCCGATCGTTTCGCGCACTGTCGAAGGCGCGATCCACCGCTACGACTACCGCCGCGCCTACGGTCGGATCCAGCAACTTGCCAACGCGCTTGTCCGCCTCGGCGTCGGCCCGGGCGATCGCGTGGCGACGGTCGCCTGGAACGGTTACCGTCATTTCGAGCTCTATTACGCGATATCGGGGATCGGCGCCGTCTGTCACACGATCAACCCGCGACTTTTCGACGCGCAGATCCAGTACATCGTCAACCACGCAAACGATCGGCTAATCTTCGCCGATCTGACCTTCGTGCCGTTGCTCGAGCGCCTCGCCGCCGCACTTCCGCGCGTCGAGCGTTACGTCGTCATGACCGACCGTGCGCACATGCCGGCGACGGCGCTCTCCAATGCGCTTTGCTACGAAGAACTGGTCGAAGGCGAGCCGGCGTCGTTCGATTGGCCCGAGCTCGACGAGCGTACCGCGTCCGGCCTCTGCTACACCTCCGGCACGACGGGCAATCCCAAGGGAACGCTCTATACCCACCGTTCGACGGTTCTCCACGCCTTCTCGGTCAATCTCAGCGGCGGCATCGGCATGACTTGCCACGACACGATGCTGCCGGTCGTGCCGCTGTTCCACGTCAACGCCTGGGGCATCCCGTACTCGGCGCCGATGGCCGGCGCCGGCCTCGTTTTTCCGGGAGCGAATCTTGATGGCGAAAACCTATTCTCGCTCATGGAATCCGAGAAAGTCACCATCACCGCCGGCGTGCCGACGGTGTGGCTTGGCCTCGTCGACTACATGCGTAAGCACGGCAAGCGGCCGTCGAGCCTCAAAACGCTGCTCGTCGGCGGTTCGGCGGCGCCGCGCGCCTTGATCGAGGCGCTTGAGGACGAATTCGGAGTGAACGTCTGCCATGCCTGGGGCATGACCGAAATGAGCCCGGTCGGCACGTCCGGACGGCTCACCCGCGGGATGGCGACGTGGCCGCGCCAGCAAATCATGGCGCGCAAAATCACCCAGGGGCACGCGGTTTTTGGCGTCGAGATGAAGATCGTCGACGCCGCGGGACGGCGGCTGGCGCACGACGGCAAGGCGTACGGCGAGCTGCTGGTGCGCGGACCATGGGTGACGTCGGGCTATTTTGAGGACGCCGAGGCCGATCGCGGCGCCTTCGACGCCGAGGGGTGGTTCCGCACCGGTGACGTGGCGACGATCGATGCCGACGGCTGG
>DATFES010000599.1:0-4511 GCA_035250945.1 Alphaproteobacteria bacterium
TCACCGGCCGGCCAGCGGGCTGGTGCGACCATATCGCGCGCATGTGGCCGGTCGATGCGGTGATCGGCGAGAATGGCGCGTTCTATTTCCGCTATGATCCCGCAGGCCGTAAGCTGGAAAAGCGATTTGCGGTCGACGGCGCGCGGCGGGAGTCCGACCGCCGGCATCTTGCCGAGATCGCCAAGCTGGTCCTGGCGGCGTTTCCCGGGACCGCGATCGCGTCGGACCAGCAGTATCGCGAAACCGATCTGGCCATCGACTACTGCGAGGACGTACCGCCGCTGGCCATTGATGTCGCGCAACGGATCGCCGAACTCCTGAAAACCCACGGCCTTTCCGCCAAGGTAAGCTCGATACATGTCAACGGGTGGTATGGCCGCCATGACAAGCTGTCGATGACACGCACGCTGATGGAAGAGCGTTTTGGCGCCGATTTGGCGTTCGCTCGCGGCGCCTTCGCCTTCGTCGGCGATTCGCCAAACGACGCCCCGATGTTCGGATACTTTCCTTTATCGATCGGGGTGGCCAATATCCGACAGTTTGCAGGCCAACTCGCGCATGCTCCAGCCTATGTCACGCGCGCCGAGGCGGGCGCCGGCTTCGTCGAGTTCGCACGGCTGGTGCTGAACGCACGAACGTCTCAGTGAAACCGCATTCCGGCAATCGTTCCCGCGACGTGAAAGCGGGCACGGTCGCTCGGCGCAGGCTCGACGCGAACCACGATGACATCGCAAAAGACGTAGCGCGGCTCGGCCTCGGCGCCGAACGGATTGGCGATGGTTATTCGCAACGCGGTCTTTGGTTCGACCGCGACCGTTGATTCAAAGAGAATTCCGCTGGTGCTGATATTGACCGTCCGTCCTTCACCGCCGCTCCAGCGGACCGGCGCAATGAATGCGTAGCGCGGCGCGCCGCGCCGTTCAAAGCTTCGGCGGACCTTGCCGGGATCTTTGATCGGCTTCAACTGTGGGAACGGCAGTTCCGGCGACATCGTGTCGCGCACTATGTCAGATTCGCTGCTGACTGCCAACGAAGCCGCAGCCGACTCGGACCGATAATTCCGCCGGTCGCGCCGATCAGCACATCGCCGAACGTAGGTTTGGTGAATCCCGTGCCGGAACTGAGTTGATGGCGCTAAGCCGTTGAACTGCCGGATATCGCCCGGCGGTCCCGAGAAAATCACAAAAAGTCGCGTCGATGTCGCGGCGTTATCGCTGGCCATTGCGCAATTTGTACGTGTATCAGGGGAGATCAGGAGGTACGCAAAAATGACGAGGATTTTCGCTAAATATCGCCAAATTTGCGCTGCCGCTGCGCTTTGCGCCGCATTCGGCATCGGCGCCTGCGCGACTCAAGAGAAACAATCTCAGGAAGTGGCAACGGTTCCCGTCGCGCCGCCCGCTCCACCGGCGGCGCCGCAAGTCCTTCATCGCGAGGAAGGCATAGCTTCGTGGTACGGCGGTCATCATCAAGGCCGTCGTACGGCAAGCGGTCAGCGGTTCGACATGAACGCGATGACCGCCGCGCATCGCAAACTGCCGATGTTCACGCGCGCCCGGGTCACCAATCTGGAGAACGGCCGCACGATCGAGGTCGTTATCAACGACCGCGGACCCTATATAAAAGGCCGCATCATCGACCTGTCGTCGGAGGCGGCGCGCCGCCTCGACATGCGGCGGCAAGGCACGGCGAAAGTTCGCGTCGAGGTGATCGACGACGGAACGAAATTGGCCAAGCCGAAAGGGTAGGCGGACTGTGGCGCTTACGCACCTTTGATCGACGAGGCGCGAAAATTGCGCGACGCCCAGCGACCGACGACGTAGCTCACCAGCGGCGGAAAGATGGCGATGAACCACCAGCCGAGCGCATTGGTGTACGCCAAGTTTCGGTAGCGATGGATGATCGCGAGCCGGTCGGCCATCGCCGCCGCGTCGGCAGGCTCGCGGCTTCCTTCGGCGATCGCCGAGGTTAGTCGAGTCTGGGCGAGTTGCTGGAGGCCATCGAGCCCGTCAGCGCCATACCACCATCCCATCGCAATGATGCCGAACACCGTCGTCCAGACGAACGATGCCGCGACCCAGATCTGGAAAGGCGAAAAACGGCTCAGCATGACAACTAGCTCCGTTTCGAAGTACGGGGAAAAGATCGCAGCATCAGGTAAACGATTGGTTAGTAATTTACGCTATCGGCTGCAACCGGGGGCCCGCAGTTGCCGTGCGGCCCCGCGCTCGCATATCCTGCCGTGGCTTGGCATCGCGCGGGGAAGGCTCATGAACAATGCCGTGGTTGCGATGGCTCTCGCGGCGGCGATTTTGGCTATTTCGCCGGCGGTCGCCCAAAGCGACGAGCATCCTGGACGCTTGGTTACCCGCGCCTTTGTCCCGCTTCCCGCGCCCTTGATCGCCGTCATCGAACCGCAGGACAACACGGACGAATACGTGGCGCTGGCGCGCCGCTTCGCCGAGGAAATTGCCAAACGCGGGGGTAAGGTCGACAGTGCAGGTGCCAGGCTCGGTTTCTATTTCGCCACCGAGGTTCGCCCCAATGTGCGGGCCGCCCCGCCGGGGCCGACGAGTGCGCCAGGCGAAGCCGCGGGGTCGGCCGCGGCGGACGCCGATCCGGCACGCAGTTCGGCGTTGACGCCCCCGCCACCGGCCACCGGAGCCCCGGCCGGCGGCGCTTCCCGTGCCCTGTCGGGGCGCGTGGAAGGTGGGCGGGACTATGGCCGCTCGTTGCGCTACGTGATCAACGCGACAATCGATGACAAGCGGGACGGCAGGCGTCTTTGGCAGGGCCACATCAGCTACGATGGCGCCGAGCCAGACCGCAAGGCGATCTTCTCGGCGCTCGTGCCATTGCTCGTCGTCGAGATCGGCAAGTCCGTCCAAGAGCGACGTTTCGCCTTCGAGTGATAGGCGCTCCGGCAGGATCCCCCGGTTTTAAGCCAAACTTTACGAATGGCGTTACATGATCATAATCGGCGGGCTTCTGCCGTGGCGGGGGATTCATGGGCCGGAAATTGGCGCGGATCGAGCCGAGCGCGGTTGAGCTCGATGTCGGCGCACCGCCGATCGTCGAGCCCGGAGAGAAGGTTCTGGTCACCGAACGACGGCATTTCGCAGAGGACGCGCGGCGTCAATTCGCCGGCGTGATCGAGCGCGTCGGACGCAACACGATTCGCATCCGCGGCTTCCTGTTCGTTTATGACGCGCTGCTGGGAAATTTTCGCCGCATGCCGGAGCAGCGCGTTCGCGTCTATCGGATCGACAATCAGATTTTCCTTAATCTCCTGCCGCCCGAATGCGACATCGCAGACCTGCATTACGTGAAGGCCGATCGTGAACTGGTTCTCACCGACCGTAGGAAGACGCGCCTTGAATTCGCCGAAGTCATGGGTCGCTGACCGGCGACGCATCTGCCTCTAATCCAATCGCTGCGCACGACGGCGACAACGAGAACCGGCGATGAGTCCAAATTTGCCTGCCGCTCGTGACGGAACCGTGGCGGTCGAATAGACACTGCCGACGACAGGTGGCGCCGCTGACGCCGTCGCCCGATGGACCGCGTTTATGACCCGCCCGGCGCTGGACGAATAGTCGCCATGGCTCGACTGGCGAGTTGCCGTCTTGAAGCCAAGCAGGGGACCGGGCGCCACGCCCGATCCCCTGGTTCAAATGGCTCCCCGGGTCTGATTCGAACAGACGACCAGCCGGTTAACAGCCGGCTGCTCTACCGCTGAGCTACCGGGGATCAAAAGCGAGCGCGTTATAACAACTCCGGAGGCCATGCGCCAGCCTTGGCGGCCGGTGGCGAGGAAGCGATACGCGACGGTTGGAGGCCGGGGCCGGAATCGAACCGGCGAATACAGGATTTGCAGTCCCGTGCATTACCACTTTGCTACCCGGCCCCACATCGCTCGGGCGCCGCCGGAGCGGGGCCGAGATATAAAATCTTCCTGCGGTGCGGTCAACGCCGCGAAAGGGTTCGTTTCCAGTCACTTTCGCGGCGTTCGGCCGGCCATACGGCGTTGTGTTCGAGCCGCGCCCGCTCTATAAAGGCGACAGGCCGCGTCGCGGTTGCGTGGCGCGTCGTCGTCGACGTACAACCCCACCGATTCTCGGACGCGTGTAGAGCGCCATGATGGATTACGCCGTCGCCCGGTACAATATGGTCGAAAGCCAGATTCGCACCAACCGGGTGACGGATCCACGGATCATCGCCGCAATGTCCGGATTGCCGCGCGAGGCGTTTCTGCCGAAGAATCTGCGCGGCATCGCCTATGTCGATGAGGACATTCCGCTCGGATCGGGCCGCTGTCTCATGGAACCGCTGGTCCTGGCCCGTCTGCTCCAGCACGCCGAAGTCCGCGACAGCGACGTGGTTCTCAATATCGGCGCCGGAGTTGGCTACGACGCGGCGGTCATTTCGCGCCTTGCCACGACCGTGATCGGCATCGAGTCCGACGGCACGCTCGTTGCCCAAGCTAACAAAACCTTGGCCGCCCTCGGAAT
>DATFES010000238.1:0-2408 GCA_035250945.1 Alphaproteobacteria bacterium
GGCGTTGATGGCGATCGGTCGCTCCGGCGCATCGCGGGTCGATATCGCCGAAGCGGGCCTGGCGCTGGCGATTGCCGCCGGCACCGACAACGATCTCGCCGGTGCGCGGGCGCATCTTTCCGCGCTGGTGCGCGAGGCCGCGCCGCGCGCGAGCGCACCGGCGACGCCGGCGCGGGTGACGACGCTTTGCGACATCCTCGTGCATCGGCATGGCTATCGCGGCGACCGCCGGACCTACAACGATTTGCAGAACGCCGACCTGTTGCGGGTCATCGCGCGCCGACGCGGCTTGCCGGTGGCGTTGTCGATCATCTGGCTGCATGTCGCGCGGGCGCTCGGATGGCCGGCGGTCGGGCTCAACGCCCCCGGCCATTTTCTCATCCGGGTCGGCGCCGAAAGCGACGCCTGTATCGTCGATCCGTTCAACGACGGCGAAATTCTCGACCCGGCGGCGCTGACGCACCGACTGCGCGAAATCGTCGGCGAGGACGCCCGGTTCGCCCCAGGCGACCTCGGGGCGGTGAGCGATCGGGCGGTTTTGCTGCGCCTGCAGAACAATATCAAGCTGCGGCATCTCAAGGCCGGCCGATATGCCGAAACCGCCGCGGTCGTCGAGCGCATGCTGTGGCTCGCCCCGGAATCCGACGCGCTATGGTCGGAGTTCGGCGCCCTCCAACACGAGCTGGGCAATCTGATCGCCGCGCGCGACGCCTTTTTGCGCGCGCTGGCGCTTGCAGAGGACGAAGCGACGCGGCAACGTATCGCCGCGGCGCTGCAGGCGCTGCGCACCCGCCTGAATTGAGAGTCCCGCGCCCCTCCTTGTCGGCCGCGGCCGTCGCGGGACAATAGGAGCGATGATGGGCCTCAAGGTCGCCATCCAGATGGACCCCGTCGAGGGGATCAGCATCGACGCCGATTCGACGTTCGCGCTGGCGCTCGAGGCGCAAAGCCGCGGCCATCGTCTTTGGCACTATTTGGTGCAGGACCTCAGCTTCGCCCACGGCCGCGTCCGGGCGCGGGCGCGGACGCTCGAGGTGCGTCGCGAGATCGGCAATCACGCAACGCTCGGCGGATTCGAGGATCTCGATCTGGCTTCCGTCGACGTCGTGTTGATGCGCCAGGACCCGCCTTTCGACATGGCATATATCACGGCGACCCATTTGCTCGAGCATATCCATCCCAAGACTTTGGTCGTCAACGACCCGTTCCACGTGCGCAATGCGCCGGAAAAGCTGTTCGTCACCCATTTCCCCGATCTCATGCCGCCGACCCTGATCACCGCCGACCGAAGGGCGATCGACGCGTTTCGCCGCGAGCACGGCGACATCATTATCAAGCCCCTGTTCGGCAACGGCGGCGCCGGCGTGTTTCACATCGAGCCCGACGATGAGAACCTGAACGCCCTCATCGAGATGTTCACCAGCCGATCGCGCGAGCCGATCATCGTGCAGCGTTACCTCCCCGAGATTCGCGCCGGCGACAAACGGGTGATTCTGATCGACGGCCGCGCCGCCGGGGCGATTTTGCGCGTTCCGGCGAAGGGGGAGGCGCGGGCCAATCTCCACGCCGGCGCCAGGCCGATGAAGACGACGCTGACGCCGCGCGAGCGCGATATCTGCGCGGCGATCGGCCCGACGCTCAAGGAGCGCGGCCTGATCTTCGTCGGCATCGACGTGATCGGCGATTATCTGACCGAGATCAACGTCACCTCGCCGACCGGGATCCAGGAGGTCGGCCGCTTCGACGGAAGCTGCCTGGAGGCCGAGATCTGGGACGCCATCGAGGCGCGGCGCGCGAGTTCGTTCTAATCCTCTTGCCTCCGCTCGCTGGCGGCGCGGTAAAGCCGCGGGTCGAACCGGAACGGTCGCTGCGCAATGGTTCGGATTTGCCTGGCGTCGGGATGACGTGATTGACGACGAGATTTCGATCCCGAGCCGCCGGTTCGGCGACTACGATCGAAGGGACCCTCAGCAGCGCGGCGCTCCGGCGGCCGATCCAAGTCTCGCCACGCTGGCGTGTCCACTGCGGATTCTCGCGCCAGTCATCGCGCAGATCGTCGAGTTCGACGACTTCGAGCGAAATACTGGCGGGCGCCTCATACGCGACCATCATGAACGTGCCCTCGAGACGGCCTACTCGCTCCACATGCACGAGTTTCTCGAGCACGCACAGGGCCGGCGTGGTCGCGCAATAAGTCACCGGATGGCCCCGTGCGTTCCACCTGCCGCTGAACCGGAGTCCGTAATCGCCGTCGAAACGGTCAGCGAACATCGCTTGCGACAGCCGCCAAAAACGAATCAAGCAGCGGCGCCCCACTCGATCTTGGCGAGCAACGTTTCGACATGGCGCGCGCCGAATTCGTTGCGCGCCAGCGACAGCGGCGACCGGCCGTCGAGGATCGAAAGCGG
>DATFES010000020.1:0-12222 GCA_035250945.1 Alphaproteobacteria bacterium
GCGAGGTCGATCCGCCGCTGCAAGTCGGCGAGAAGATCGATGAGCGCCGGATCGATCGCGTGCACTTTGTCGTTGGCGTGGTCGCGCAGCAGCAGGTTGAGCTGCCGCAACGCATCGGGAAGGTAGGCGCCGTTCTCGTGATAGATGTCGCGAAAATTTTCGCCGGTATGCGGATTGACAAGATGAATGCGACGCGGCCGCGCCGGTACCGCGGCGGTCGCCGGCCGGCTGAGCGAAAGAATCGCCACCGCGATCCCAAATCCGACCGCCCGGCGGCGGCCGAGCAAACCGGGCCGGAATGCGGACTTTTCTGCCGTCATTTCACCCCCGTAAATGGTTAACCGGTCGCGGTGCCGGGCTACTATTGCCAAAGGCCAGTGGTACCGCGCAACCCAAAATTCGCCAGATAGGAAGTTATCCACAGACGGGGGACGTATTTCATGGCTGATCAACGCGGTTATGAAGCGCGTCCGGCCTGATTGCTTGCCCTGCGGGCAGGCGACCATCCGAGCGACCATGACGATCCGATGATGCCCGCGCTTGACTCGCTATGATGCTTAGCGCCACTATATGTCGTGGCTGTATGAAAATTGCCCACAAATCCTTGTTTAAGATGGGGAGCGAGACAATGGATTGGACGCCTGAGCGCATCGCCGATCTGACCCGCCTTTGGAATGAGGGGCTGACCACTTCAGAAATCGGCAAGCGTCTCGGGATCTCGAAAAATGCGGTGGTCGGCAAGGCGCACCGTATGCACCTTTCGGCGCGCCCGTCGCCGATCAAGCGTTCGGCCCGCCCGGCGCTCCCCCGTCCGCAAACATCGGTGCCACGCACCGCCGCTCCGGTCGCCCGGCGGACCGCGGCGACACCGCTGGCCGCTCCGCCGCCGGCGCGAAAGCAGACGCACCGGGTGGTCGAACTGTCGAATCAAGGCTGCCGTTGGCCGATCGGTCATCCCGGCGAGGCCGGCTTCCATTTTTGCAACGAGCGGGCGCTGGTCGGGAAACCGTACTGCGCCGACCACGCGTCGATGGCTTATGTCAAAGTCAAACCCAAAGCAGGCGAGGCCGCTTAGGCGCCGTTGCCGACGAGATCCAGCACGCCTGATAACCCGAGAGGATTCGGGTTCCTTCTCTCCCTGACGTTAGACTTGGGCGACCGTTTCCGACGGTCGCCCATTTTTCGTCTTGATGGGCGATATTGCGGCGCCCGACCAGGCGCGCCCAATCCCACTGGAGTCCCGAATCGGATGGGTTTTGTCGCGTATGGATGTCTTTTCCTGGCGCTGCTCGGGCCCATCGTCGCGCGACCGGCCGTGGCACAACAGAGTTTTCCCGTCCAAGGGCGAATCGCGCTGAATTCAGCGACCAGCGCGTGCATCGGGCAGCCGACGACGCCAGTGTGCGCGGTCGAAACGCTGCTTGCGTGCTGGGTGCGAGGTCAATCCGCCCTGTGCCGGGCGGTGGCGGTCAACGAGGCGCGCGCCGCCGAACGCATCGCCGGGCCAGGGTCGTCGCCCGAGGCCGACACCCAGTATTCAATCGATCGCGCATCGACCATCCGCCGCGAGGACGTGACCGACGACTTGCGCGCCGTTGAATGGTTCAAGCCGGGATTCGTTCTGGTCGAACTTGTCCGGCGGGCGTGTCCGCAGGGACCGCAGCGATGCGACGACGAGCCTTGGGAAGAAATGCAGATTGTCGTGCGGCCAGAGGCCGGCCGATGGTCGGTGGTCGTCTGGCGCAGCGATAACGAGCCCGACACGCCGCCCGAACTTCCCGAGGAGCTGCGCCAGCCCGGCGGTCAGCAGTAAACTTGCGAATGTCCCAATCCGGTCGCAGGATTCTCTCATGACTTACCGCCGGAGTTCGGCTTTGATGCCCGATGCGGTCTTGCGAATCTTTTCCGCGACGGACGTCAACCTCCTGAGATTTTTAGACAAATCGGCGACGTCAATCGTTTTCGCGCAGGGAATATAAGGCGATGTGCGGTCGTTTTGAGAATGTCGAGCCTTGCCCGGCGCCGGAGGTCGGCCCGTCGTGATCGACGAGCACATCCGGGCCCAGATGATCGCGCTGCTGCCGCGGCTTCGCCGCTTCGCACGCGGTCTGACCGGGACCGCCGACCAGGCCGACGATCTGGTGCAGGCGGCGTGCGAACGCGCGCTTACCCGGATCGCGCAATACACGCCGGGAACGCGGCTCGACAGTTGGATGTTCCGTATCGTCCAGACGATTTGGCTGGACGAACGGAGGGCGGCGAAGGTCCGGACCGGACAAGGCCAGGTCGACGCCGCCGCCGCCGAACCGGAGCTGACGGTCGACGGAGTGCGCCGCATGGAGGCGCATCTGACCTTCGACGCGGTGCGGCGGGCGATGGCGAAACTGCCCGACGAGCAGCGTGCGGTGATGGCGCTGGTTTGCATCGATGGTCAAACCTACAAGGAGGCTGCCGAGACCCTGAGTATCCCGATCGGCACAGTCATGAGCAGGCTGGCTCGCGCGCGCCTTGCGCTGGCCCGCGAGTTGGCTGAAGGCGGCGAGGGCGGGACGAACATCGTCCGCCTCGGATAATCGCCGCAAGCGGCAAGCAAGCAACGACAAGCTCGGCGGAACGACCCGAGCGACGCGATATCGGATGGATGCGGCGTCTTACGCCGGTGAGTCGAGGTTGGGGAATATGGCACGGATCGATGACATGCTGCTGATGGCGTATGTCGACGGTGAGGTCGACGCGGCCACCGCGCGGGAAGTGGAAACGGCGCTCGCCGGCGATCCTTCGATGGCGCCGCGGCTTGCGGCCTTCCGCGGATCGGCGGCGGCGGCGCGCGCAGCCTTCGCGGATGCGATGCATGAAGATCCGCCCGATCGGCTCATTGGCGCGCTGGGAGGCGCGACGACGGGCGGTTTAATCGTGCCGTTCCAGCCGCATCGGGCGCGGCGACTCGTCGGCTGGGCGATGGCCGCCGGCGTCGCGGCGCTCGTCCTCGGCTCGGGCGGCTTGATTTATACCGGCCAGATTACGCCGCCCGACGGGCTGCAGTTCGCTTCGTCCGACCGCTGGCTCGATCACGTCGCGGCGTTCTACGAGGTCTACGCCCAGACCAAGATCGAGGAAGAGCGCCTGCTGGTCGATTTCAACGCCGACGACATTCCCGAGCTTGGCAAATGGTTCGGCGCACGCCTCGGCCGCTCGCTGGCCGTGCCCGACCTGTCGGCCAGGGGATTCCAGATTCAGGGCGGCCGGTTGCTGATCATCAGCGGCAAGCCGGCGGCGCAGTTCCTCTACTATTCCGAGTCGGGCGACCTGGTCGGACTGGTGATCGCCATTCACGAAGGCGGCGACCAGAAGGCGCGCCACGATCGCCGCAAAGGTTCGAACATCGTACACTGGCGCAAGGGTGGCTACGCCTATGCGCTGGTCGGCAAGATCGACCCGCAGACGTTGCAAGGACTGGCCGACGACGCCTGGCACGCCCTCGACACGATTTGACGGCGGCGTCATCCCCGCACCCTGAGCATGTCGAAAGGCGAGGCCGCAACATGCGACCCTCATGCTTGGTCAGACCCAGCATGAGGAAAGCGCTCTACCCCATCGCCACGAGATCGATCGGCACCGGCACGCCGTCGACGCGCGCTTGCGCGATTTCGCGCACCGCGCCACGCGGCATGAATCCCTGATCGACGGCGAGCAGATAGGTCTGGCGATCGACCAGCGCCTGTACGCGTTCGACCTTGGTGTGTTTCTCGAGCTTGGCGGCAAGGTTCACGGCGTCGCCGATGACGGTGTATTCGAGCCGCGTTTCGTCGCCGACGGCGCCGAACAATACCTCGCCCGAGGCGACGGCCACGCCGACCTGCGGCGCCGGTTTGCCGGCGGCGACGCGCTCCTCGCCCCAGGCGCGGGCCTCGCTTTGAATGTCGTCGATCGCCCGCAACGCCTCGGCGGCGTAGCCGGGCGACAAGCGCGCCGCCCCGAAGCTGGCGAGTATTCCGTCGCCGAGAAACTTGTCGATACTGCCGCCATTGGCCTGGATGGCGCGCACCATGCGCGCTTGATAGTCGGCAAGCAGGCGCATGACTTCAGCCGGCGCGAGCTTTCGCGTCAGCGGCGTGAAGCCGCGAAGATCGACGAACATCGCCACCGCCGGCCGCAACTCCGCTTCGCCGGGCTTGATGCGTTGATCGGCGCCGGTGATCTTCTGGGCGATCTCGGGCGCAAAGAAACGCTTCAAATCCTGCGCTGCGGTGCCCTCGGTGATGGCGCGCACCAGGACGCGCTGGGCCCGCAGCAGCGCCATCGACAAAATCGCCGTCACCGTCAGGATCGAGATGATCTTGTCGAATTCGGCGCCCCAAAGGATCGAGGCCGAGGTCATGTACCTGACGTAATCGCGGGTGACCGGCATTCCGCCGGGATCGAACGTCGCCGCGTAAACCACCAGGGCCAGCCAGCCCGAGGCGGCGATGGCGCCGGCGAGGACCACGAACCGCGCCTCGAAGCGAAGCGCCCTCAGCGCGATGAAGATGAACACGTAGAGCATCGTCGGCGCCTTCAGATAAAAGGCCGGCGGTTGCCCGTATTGCAGATGGAAGCTCCAGATCATCACCAGCAACAACGTCATGTCGACGGCGACCGAGACCGCCAGGAACCAGCCGGGAAGCTGGCGGCGGTACGCCAGCACCAGGCGCAGGACGGTGAACAGGAAATAGGCGCCGAGCGCCCATGGCACGGGCGCAAAGGGCGCATCGACGCTGAAGGTTTTGGGCGCCACGGCGTAGAGCGTGCCGAAGGTCAGCACGGCTCCCATCTGCACCCAGCCGACGACGATTTCGCTCTGCTGCTGCTCGCTTTCGATCGCGCGACGGACGCGCTCGGGCAGCGGATTGGCCGCGCGGACGGGGAGCCAGAAACGCCGCGCCGCGGCATTGACCTCGGCCATGACAGCCTCCATCGGACGATTCTCCGAGGATAGCGCGGCCGAGGGCGGGCGGTGCGTCAATTCGCCGTGTCGGACCGGCCGGCGTGTTCGCCGGCCGGTCCGGGCGATCTCAAAGGTATTTGTCGCGGATGTCGACGGTCGATTTGCGGCCGAGATGCTGGAAGTTCTCGGCGAGCCAAACCTCGGCCTTCGCGCGGCCGAGCGTGTGAAGCTCCATCAGGAAATCCCAGTCGCCGTTCAGCTTGCTCGCCACGCTGTAGGCGCTCATTTCCTCCTCGGCGGCGATGGCGTGGATCAGCATCCGCTTCAGCTTCATGTCGGCGATGTCGCCGCCGTCGATGAGCTTGGTGACGAAGCTGATCGCCCGCATCTCGCGCATCAGCGAGGAGTTGAAGCTCACTTCGTTGATGCGATTCATGATCTCGCCGGCGGTGGTGGGGACATCGCGGCGCTCGATCGGATTGACATGGACGATCATAACGTCGCGCGATTCGCACCCGTAGATCAGCGGGAAGATCGCCGGGTTGCCCATGTAGCCGCCGTCCCAATAAGCCTCGCCGTCGATCTCGACCGCCTGGAACATGAACGGCAGGCAGGCCGAGGCGAGCACCGCGTCGACCGACATCATGTCGTTGTCGAACAGCTTGACCTTGCCGGTACGCACGTTGGTGGCCGAGAGGTACAGCTTCACCGGGCAATGCGCCGTGCGCAGCTTGTCGAAGTCGACCGACTGCAGCAGCACTTCGCGGAGCGGGTTGTAGTTGAGCGGGTTGAACTGGTAGGGCGAGAACAACCGGCTCATCAGGTCGAACATGACGTAGGCCGGCGACCATTCCAGCGCCCGGTTGCCGGTGAGCTTGTCGAAGATCGTCGGCCGCAGCGGGCTGAACGCCGCGGCATGGCTGACGCGCCGCCAGAAATTGGAAAGCGCGCGGCGCGCCCCTTCGCGCCCGCCCTCGGCGAGGCCATAAGCGAGCACGGTGGCGTTCATGGCGCCGGCGCTCGTCGCGCTGATGCCATCGAACCAGACGCGCTCGTCTTCGAGCAGGCGGTCGAGCACGCCCCAAGTGAAGGCGCCGTGGGCGCCGCCGCCTTGGAGCGCGAGGTTCATGGTCCGCGTCTCGGCCTCGGGCTTGGCGGCCTTGGCGCGGCGCGGCGTCGTATCGACGCCGGCGCGAGGAGCGGTGATTGTGCCGTGCATGATATTCCTCCCTGGAGGATCGGGTTGATCGTCTTGATACGGACTTAGTGCGCGGTCCAGGCGCCGTCGACGGGCAGCGCGGTGCCGGTGATCGATTGCCCGCCCTCGCTGCATAGGAACACCGCCAGCGCACCGAGCTCGCCCACCGTCGCGAAACGCTTGTTGGGCTGCTGGGCGAGCAGAACGTCGCGAATGACCTTTTCGCGCGGAATGCCGTGCGCCTTGGCCTGGTCCTCGATCTGTTTTTCGACCAACGGCGTCCAGACATAACCCGGGCAGATCGCGTTGCAGGTGATGTTGGCCTCGGCGGCCTCGATCGCCACCACCTTGGTGAGGCCGACGATGCCGTGCTTGGCCGCAACATAGGCCGCTTTGAACGGCGAGGCGACCAGTCCGTGCGCCGAAGCGACGTTGATAATGCGGCCCCAGCCATGCGCCCGCATGCCGGGCAGTGCGGCGCGGATGGCGACGAAGGCCGAGGTCAGGTTGATGGCGATCACCGCGTGCCACTTCTCGATCGGGAAGTTCTCGATCGGCGCGACGAACTGGATGCCGGCGTTGTTGACCAGGATATCGACCTGGCCGAAGCGGTCGGCGGCGTCCTTGACCATCTTTTCGACTTCGTCGGTCTTGCTCATGTCGGCGTTCGAATACAGCACCTTGACGCCGTATTCGCCCGCCAGGCCCTGGCGCAGTCGCTCGATCTCGGCCTGATCGCCGAAGCCGTTGAGGACGACGTCGGCGCCCTGGGCGGCGAGCGCGCGGGCGATGCCCAACCCGATACCGCTGGTCGACCCAGTGACGATGGCCGAGCGGCCGTGCAACGAATTCTGCGTCGCCATCGGTGCGGCGGCGATTGCGGTCATGTCGTTCATTGGAGGTTCCTTTCAGGGGCTGGTTTTTGACGATTGCGGAAGGCGCGGCTCACGCCTTGCGGCCGCGCAGTTTCTTGACGACGACGGGAACGAGGGCGAGCACGGCAAGACCGACCAAGCCGGCAATGATTTCGGGGGTCAGAATCGCCTTGAGGCTGACCTCGCCGCCTTGATCGAACACCGAGCCGAGGCCGGCGCCGAACGTGGCGAAGACGAACGTGCCGGGAATGATGCCGATCGCGGTGCCGAGCACGTAGGTCGAAAGCTTCACGCCAAGCAGCGCCGGCACGAGGTTGACGACCCAGAACGGAAATGCTGGCACGAGGCGCAGCACCAGCAGATAGCTAAGGGCGTTCTCCTGGAAACCCGCTTCCATCTTGCGCACGAAAGGCCCCGCCTTGGCGCGCAGCAGATCGCCGAGCGCCGAGCGAGCGATGAGGAACAGCGCCGTGGCGCCGAGCGTCGCCGCGACGACGACCACCATTGTCCCGAACGCCGCGCCGAACAGGAAACCGCCGGCAAGCGTCATGATCGCGCCGCCGGGAAGCGAGAAGGCGACGGCGACCGCATAGACGGCGATATAAACGAGCGCGGCGAAGGCGCCGTTCTCGGCGACGAAAACGTTCAGGGTTTCGCGGTTCTCGCGCAGCGCCTCGAAGGTGACGTACTCGTTGAGCCCGGCGGCGAAGAAGCCGCCAATGCCGGCCGCGAGGACGACGAGCGGCAGGAGTTTCTTGAGCAGACCGCCGCCCGAACGGGTCGGCATCGGCAGGTCCATCATGCGGTGGGTGTTCATCGACGGGATTCCTTTTCGAGCGAGTAAGCGTTGAGGGGGGCGCGTCGCCGGGAGCTTCAGCCGAACATGCCGAGGAAGCGGACAACCTTCCGGGTCCGATCGCTGAACAGCGTCGGCGTGTAGAAGCTGCCGGCGACGCGTTTGTTGATTTCGGAGAGCGTCGGGTATGGCGCGATCATCTGCGCCATGGCGCCGATCTTGAGCTTTTGCGCGATGGCGAGCACCCAGGGCTGCAGCAACTCGCCGGCGTGCAGGCCGACCAGCGAAGCGCCGAGGATCGCGCCCTTGGGCGTAACCACCACTTTCGCCTGACCGGCGGTGCGGCGCTCGGCCTGGGCGCGGTCGTTCTCGGCGTAGGGGAAGCGGAGCACCCGCACCTCGCCATGCCTGTCGCGCGCCTGCTTCTCGGTCAGCCCGACATGCGCCAGCTCGGGATCGGTGTAGGTCACCCATGGCACGGCCGCGTAATTGACCTTGGCCGGGAGACGGAACAGCGCGTTGCGGATGACGATGCCGGCGTGATAGGCGGCGACGTGGGTGAATTGCAGGCCGCCGGCGACGTCGCCGATGGCGAAGACCTTCTTGTTGGTCGTGCGCAGCCGCGCATCGACCTTGATCCCCTTGGGCGAATATTCGATGCCCGCCGCCTCGAGCCCGAGGCTCTCGACGTTCGGCTTGCGGCCGGCGGCGACCATGATGTGCGAAGCCTGGATGACGCGTTCGTCGTTGTCGTAAGCGACGGTGACGGCGACGCCGTTACCCTTGCGCTCGACTTTGACCACCTTGATGCGCTCGAAGATCTCGACGCCTTCGTCGATCAACGCTTTGCGAACCACCGCGGTCAGCTCCGGATCGTCGTTGGGCAGGATCGGACCGAGGTCGAGCACGGTGACCCGCGCGCCAAGGCGGCGATGGGCCTGCGCCATCTCGAGCCCAATCGGGCCGGCGCCGATGACGATCAGGTGCTCGGGCGCCGCGGTGTTGTCGAAGATCGTTTCGTTCGTGAAGTGCGGCGATTCGCGCAGGCCCGGAACTGGCGGCACGACGGCGCGACTGCCGGTCGAAACGACGAAGCGGCGCGCGCGGATGGCGAACCCTCCCGCCTCGACGACGTCCGGCGCGACGAAGCGCGCGCGGGCCTGGATCACCGTGCATCCCAGCCGCTCGAAGCGCTCGACCGAATCGTGGGGCGCGATGGCGCCGATGACGCCGTGAACATGGCCATGGACGTCCTTGAAGCGGATTTCGGGCTCGTGGCCGTTGACGCCGAACTCGCCGGCGCTGCGCACGATCTCGGCGGCATGGCCGGCGGCGATCAGCGCCTTCGATGGCACGCATCCGGTGTTGAGGCAGTCGCCGCCCATCTTGTTGGCTTCGATCAACACCGTCGTGGCGCCCATTTGCGCCGCGCCCGCGGCGACCGAAAGGCCGCCCGAACCGCCGCCGATGACGCAAATATCGGCCATGATCTGCTTGTTCATTGTCGTCGCTCCTTCGTTGGCGATTGACGCGCGTGGCGGTCTGGCGCTCAGCCTTTGACCACGACGCGGTAATTGGGAGTAGGGTTGGCCGGGCAGGAAAAGAGGTACTCGCCCTCTTTCAGCTCGACGCGATAATCCTTGGTTACGCCCTGGACGAGACCGCGGCCGGCGACGCTGGTCTTGCGGAACTTCTTGATCGGCCCGGAGCCCTCGTAGTCGCTCTCGCGGATCCAGAAACCCAGCCGGTAGGGCACGTTGACGTTGGTGATGCGGAAAATGTAGGCGCCCGGCTTCAGCTCGAGCGGCGTCGACTGCTGGACGCGCTCGGCCCCGGTCGCGGCGTTGATCTTCTCGCAATCCGCCGGCTTGGTGGTGACGAAGCCGCGATCGATGCCCTCGGGCTCGACGAACTGGCAGCCGGTCTGGGTGAGCGTGATGACCGTCGCGTCGTCGGCGCGCGCGTTGATGGCGATGGCGCTCGCCGCCGCGGCGGTGATCAGCGCGGCGACGATGGCGCCGCGCGAGATAACGAGGGAGAGCTGCATGGCGGTCCGGTTCCTTGTCGCATCCGTGTGGGGGGCAGAGGGCTGGTGCGCTTTGGCGCATCGGTGCATGCCCAGTTCGCCCTCGCTTGGTCGGCAGTTGTGCCCGGACGCGCGCTGGACCGGAAATGCCGATAGCGTATTATTTCAATGTGCGGTGGGTATTGCGGCGTGACGATCGTCACATTCCGTTTTCACAATCGCTTGATGCCTAATTCTTGAGCTTCCGGCCGAACTTATAAGGAACCGAGAACCGTCATGGAGATGCACCAGGTTCGCTACTTCCTTGCGGTCTGCGACACCCTCAATTTCACCCGCGCCGCCGAGGCCTGCAACGTCACCCAGCCGGCGTTGACCCGCGCCATCCAGAAGCTCGAGGAGGAGCTCGGCGGCCTGTTGTTTCGGCGCGAGCGCAGCGCCACCCACATCACCGATCTCGGCCGGTTAATGAAGCCGCACCTCGAAACCGTCCTTCACCAGACCGAGGCGGCGCGCACCACGGCGCAGAGCTTCCTGCGGCTCGAGGAAGCGCCGCTCAATGTCGGCGTGATGTGCACGATCGGCCCGCTGCGCTTCGTCGACTTCCTCAGCCACTTCCATCACGACAACCCTGGGATCGACCTGGCGCTCAAGGAGTCGGTGCCGGCCCAGCTTTCGGACCTGCTCGCCGAGGGAACGCTCGACGTGGCGGTGATGGCGCAGCCCGATGCGTTCGGCGAACGATTCGACATCAAACAGCTCTATCGCGAGCGGTTTGTCGTCGGCTTCGCGCCGGGCCATCGCTTCGAGGCGATGAACGCCGTCCCGCTCGCCCAGCTCCACGGCGAGGCGTATCTTGCCCGGCTCAACTGCGAATACCGCGACCATATCCGCGGCCTGCGCGAGGCGACGGGCGCGCAGGTCCGCTACGCCTTCCGCAGCGAGCGCGAGGACTGGATCCAGATCATGGCGGCGGCCGGGCTCGGATTCTGCGTCATTCCCGAATTCTCGCCGGTCATTCCCGGCCTCGTGACCCGGCCGATCATCGATCCCGAGATCGAGCGCGAGGTATCGGTGGTCACCGTGGCCGGCCGCCGCTTTTCGCCGGCGGTGGCGAAGTTCGTCCAGCAGATGCGCAAGCACAAATGGCCCGACTGACCGGCGATGGGCGCGGGCGACGGGCCATACGAAGTTCTCATCGAGGATATCGGCGCCCAAGGTGACGGCGTCGCGCGATTCTCCGGCGCAGCGCTATTCGTGCCGCTGGCCTTGCCGGGCGAGCGCGTAGTGGTCGAGAAAACCGCCGCCGCACGCGCCCGCGTCGTGCGCTGGCTGAGCCAAAGCGCGGCGAGGACGAAGCCGCCGTGCCGGCATTTCGCGGTCTGCGGCGGTTGCGCCGCGCAGCATTTCGGCGACGAGCATTACGCAAGCTGGAAATCGTCGTTGATCGGCGATGCGCTCGCCCGTCGCGGCCTTGGCGGCGTCGAGATCGCGCCGCTTGCGCGCACGCCGCCTCACGCGCGCCGGCGCGCCGAATTCGCCGCGCGGCGTCGCGGCAAGACCGTCGAACTCGGCTTTCACGCGCGCGAGACGCACGCCATCGTCGATCTCGAGGCATGCGTGGTGCTGCGAGCGGAGATCGTCGCACTTCTTCCCGCGCTGCGCGATCTGCTCGGACAACTATTGCCGGCGAAGGGAACGGCCGACGTTCACGTGACGCGGAGCGACGCCGGAATGGACGTCGTGCTCAGCGGATCGTTCGGCCGCGACGTCGCGGCGCGCGAGGCGTGCGCGCACTATGCCCGCGAGGCCGGTCTCGCGCGCCTTGCATGGCGGCGCGATGCGCGTACGCCGGCCGAGACGATCGCCATGCGAACGCCACCGCGCATGCGCTTCGCCGGCGTCGCTGTCGACCTGCCGCCGGGCGCCTTCATCCAGGCGAGCGCCGAGGGCGAGGCGGCGATCGTCGAGGCGGTCGTGCGCGCTTCAGCCGGCGCGCGCCGCATGGCCGATCTTTACGCCGGCTGCGGCACGCTTTCATTTCCTTTGGCGGCGCAAGGCGCGCGCGTTCGCGCGATCGAGGGCGACGCTGACCAGGTCGCGGCCTTCGACACCGCGATACGACACGCTGGACTGGCCGGGCGTCTGTCGGTCGAACGCCGCGATCTCGCGCGTCGTCCGCTCGTCGGCGACGAACTCGCCGGGCTCGACGCCGTGGTGCTCGACCCGCCGCGCGCCGGCGCCCGCGCCCAGGCCGAGGCGCTTGCGCGATCGAACGTCGCGCGCGTCATCGCGGTTTCATGCGATCCCGGCAGTTTCGCGCGCGATGCGCGCATTCTTGTCGATGGTGGCTACCGGCTGGAAAGCGTGACGCCGATCGACCAGTTCCTGTGGTCGCCGCATCTC
>DATFES010000043.1:0-3424 GCA_035250945.1 Alphaproteobacteria bacterium
TCGGCCTAATCTATTCCACGAGCATCCCGATCGCGATCTGGGCGTTTACGCGCGCGCGCGCCGCCTACCGCACGCAAACTGGCGCGGAGATGCCGATGCCGCCGCCGGCGTTGCCGGGAGCGGAGGAGGGAAGCGCAATGGAACGCGGGTCCGGCGCCAACTCCGATCTCCAGCGTCAGTAGGTTCTGCACGGCGCCTATTCACAACGTCGCCAATGTTGACGGACGGGCGGCGGTGCTCCCGGAGTGTGGCGAATGCCCAGGCGGCGCTCGGCGCCATCGACGGCGAGGCGGGCGGTGAGGAACTCGCCTGGAGTCACAAAGCGGAAAACGAACGTCGCAGGCCGGCCACCCTCGTCGAGGGTCACCGAGACGTCGTCCTCGCCCGCCGACCACGACACGGCGTATTCGCGGGGAGTCGGTGCGTTGTCGATGATCAACGCCATACGGTCGCGTGTGAACCGCCAAACATAGCGGTTTCCCACGCAATCCCCGGGATCGACCGCCCAGCGGCCGACAATCGCCTGCATCGGGTCGAAGCCGGCTGGGAGCTGCGCGCTGGCCGTTGCGACGACGGGCCATGAGCCGAGCCCGCCGATCGCAAGGGCGAGGGCGAACAGCGGCGGGCGGACGATTCGTCGAGCCGGGATTCGTTTCATGGGACCCAACATTACGCGACTTTACGCCTCGCCGCACGCCGCCGCTTCGGGCGGCTCAACGCGTGCTGCGGGCGCCGGAGTTCCGATTGTGGCGCGGGGCGGCGATATCGAGTAGTACGAGCGCCATGGCAAGCGAAGCCGAGACAACCGTGCGCGAAGCGGGGCGCGATTTCATCCGCGACATCATCGAGGCCGATGTCGCGGCGGGACGCTGTTCGTCCGTGGTGACGCGTTTTCCGCCCGAGCCCAACGGTTATCTGCATATCGGCCACGCCAAATCGATCTGCCTCAATTTCGGCGTCGCCGGGGAATTCGGCGGCCGATGCCATCTGCGGTTCGACGACACCAACCCGACCAAGGAGGAGCAGGAATACATCGACGCCATCAAGGCGGATGTCCGCTGGCTCGGTTTCGACTGGGGCGAGCACCTGCATCATGCGTCGGACTATTTCGAGCAACTCTACGAATGGGCCGAGCATCTGATCCGCGCCGGCAAGGCCTACGTCGACGATACTCCGCCCGAGACGCTGCGGGCGATGCGCGGCACATTGACCGAGCCGGGCCGCGAGAGCGCGTATCGCGGGCGCTCGGTCGCCGAAAATCTGGAGCTTTTCCGCAGAATGCGGGGCGGCGAGTTCGCCGACGGCTTCTGCGTGCTGCGCGCCAAGATCGACATGGCGTCGGGCAACATCAACATGCGCGATCCCGTGCTCTACCGGATTCTGCACGCCGCGCATCCGCGCACCGCGGCAAAGTGGTGCATCTATCCGACCTATGATTTCGCCCATGGCCAGTCGGACGCCATCGAAGGAATCACGCATTCGTTGTGCACGCTCGAGTTCGAGGATCACCGTCCGCTCTATGACTGGCTCCTCGACAACCTGCCGACGCCGTCGCGGCCGCGGCAATACGAGTTCGCGCGCCTCAACCTCGCCTACACGGTGCTGTCGAAGCGGGTGCTGACCGAATTGGTGCGCAGCGGCCGGGTCGGCGGCTGGGACGATCCGCGGATGCCGACGCTGGCCGGCCTGCGCCGCCGCGGCGTGCCGCCGGCGGCGATCCGCGAGTTCGTGCGGCGAATCGGCGTCGCGCGGGCCAACAGCGTGGTCGATCTGGCGATGTTCGAGCACGCCGTCCGCGAGGTCTTGAACAAGGAGGCGGCGCGGCGCATGGCTGTGTTGCGGCCGCTCAAGCTGGTGATCGAAAACTATCCCGAGGGAAGAACCGAGGAGCTGGAGGCGGTCAACAACCCGGAGGATTCCGCCGCGGGCACGCGCTGGATCCGCTTCGGGCGCGAACTATATGTCGAGCGCGACGATTACATGGAGAACCCGCCGAAGAAGTTCTTCCGGCTTTCTCCCGGGGGCGAAGTGCGATTGCGCTACGCCTATTTCGTCACCTGCCGCGACGCGGTCAAAGATGCCAGCGGCGAGGTGGTCGAGCTGCGATGCACCTACGATCCCGCGACGCGCGGCGGCAATGCGCCGGACGGCCGAAAAGTGCGAGGTACGCTGCACTGGGTGGCGGCGACGGACGCCGTGAGCGCGGAAGTCAGGCTGTATGACCGGTTGTTCACCCGCCCGGATCCCGGCGCCGACATTCTCGCCGATCTCAATCCGAACTCGCTCGAAGTGCTCCACGACTGCCGCATCGAGCCGGCGCTGGCCGAGGCAACAACCGGCGCCGCCGTGCAATTCGAGCGGCAGGGCTACTTCTGTCTCGACGTCGAATCACGACCGGGGCGGCCGGTGTTCAATCGGACCATCGGGCTTCGCGACACCTGGGCGAAGGTGCAGGCGAGCGCCGGCAAGGTTGACGTGTGATCAGCGCGGGCGCGACCTTCCGCGCCAAATCCGAAAACATCCCGTTTTCGCCGGTCGACGGCGCCGATCGCGCGCGCGTGTGCGCTTACTTCGACATTTCTGAAACGGTGCTTGGGATGGCGAGTTCGGCCGCAGTCGCCGCGACGACTTGAGCGACCGATAGCCCCGGCCCTATTTCAAGGAGGGTACCTCGGCCATCCTTGAACGCGATCACCGCCATCTCGGTTACCACGAGATCGACAGGGCGGGTCGAAGTGAGGGGCAACGTGCATTTTTTCACGATTTTGGGGGCGCCCTTTGCGGTGTGCTGCATCGCGACGATGACGCGCTTCGCACCGGTCACGAGATCCATTGCACCGCCCATGCCCGGCACCATTTTGTTGGGAATAGTCCAGTTGGCCAGACGTCCGGTTTGGTCAACCTGCAGTCCGCCGAGGACCGTAAGGTCGAGGTGGCCGCCGCGGATGAGGCCAAACGACATAGCGCTGTCAAAAGTGCTCGCGCCGGGCAACGCGGTCACTGGCCGGCCCCCCGCATCGGTCAACATGGGATGCGCCATGCCTTCCTCCGGCGGCGAACCTGTGCCGATCAGGCCATTCTCGGACTGGAAAAAGACGTGCATGCCATCCGGAATGTAGGTTGCGACCAGCGTCGGAATGCCGATCCCGAGATTGACAAGCATTCCCGGCGAAAGTTCGCGGGCTATCCGACGTGCGATGATGTTCTGCGCGTCCATGCTGGCCTCACGCGTTGGCGACGAGGTAATCGACGACTGGCGCCGGCGTCATGACGTGATCGGGAGAGAGAACGCCAACAGGGACGATGTTATCCGCGCTCGCGATGACCGTCTTGGCCGCCAACGCGATGACCGGGTTGAAGTTTCGTGCCGTGAGCGCATAGCTCAGATTGCCGAGATAGTCGGCCAGAAACGCCTGGACCAACG
>DATFES010000046.1:0-2523 GCA_035250945.1 Alphaproteobacteria bacterium
TCCGCGACGCGCGGCGACGGTCTCGCCCAGCGTGGTCAACGACGTGATCCGTTCCTATATTGGGTTTAGCGGCGTGCTGTTTTCCGACGATTTGTCGATGCAAGCGTTGGGCGGCGACATGCGGCGACGTACGCACGATGCCCTCGCCGCCGGCTGCGATGTCGTGCTCCACTGCAATGGCGTGCGCGACGAAATGCGGCGCGTGGCGGATGGGGCAGGCGGATTGAGCGAGCGGACGCTCCGCGGGCTCGCCGACGCCGAGGCATTGCGGCGGCGCCGCGCGCAGCCATTCGGAGCCGATGCGCGCCATGCCGCCACCGCCCGGCTTGATGGTCTGCTAGCGACCGGCTAAAGGGGAAGCGGAGAGCGGCGATGGGATCGACCGCACAATTTTGCGTGGGTGACGAACGTGTTCGAAGCATCGGCGTTGATCATTCCGGTCTTGTTGGCGATAACGCTCCACGAAGCCGCGCACGGCTATGTGGCCGATTTTCTTGGCGACGATACGGCGCGGCGAATGGGACGCATTTCGCTCAACCCGTTACGCCATGTCGATCCATTCGGCACGGTGTTGTTGCCGGCGTTCCTTTTTCTCGCCAATGCGCCGTTTCTGTTCGGCTACGCGAAGCCAGTGCCAGTCAATTTTCGTCGCCTCAACAATCCACGCCGCGACATGGTCTTGGTGGCGGCCGCCGGGCCGGGAATCAATCTTGGCCTCGCGCTGGCATCGGCGGTGCTCTTCCATGGCGTCGAATTTCCGTCCAACGGGGTCCAAGCCTGGTTGTGGACGGCATTAACATATTCTGTTTATTTCAACGTATTACTGGCTGTTTTTAATATGTTGCCTTTACCGCCTCTTGATGGCGGGCGCGTGGCTGTTGGCCTGTTGCCCGACCGCCTCGCTTTCCCGCTGGCGCGACTCGAACGCCATGGCATCCTGATCGTGATCGGGGCGATCTTCTTGCTTCCATGGCTGGGCCAAGCAATCGGAGTCCGTCTCGATGTGTTTCAGTGGCTGGTGGCGGCGCCTGCGCAGGCCGTGATGCGCGCGATACTCGCCATCGCCGGGGTGAATTGAGGTGGGAATGGGCATTACGGCGGAGCCTCCATTCGAAGCCGACCTATCGGGCGAAGACCGCCCGACGGCAACGGCGCTCGTCGTCGATCTTGAAGGATTCGAGGGGCCGATCGACGTTCTGTTGATGCTGGCGCGCGACCAGAAGGTCGATCTCACGAAGATTTCGATTCTGGCGCTCGCCGATCAGTATCTCGCATTCATCGACAGCGCGCGCGAATTGCGCCTCGAGATCGCCGCCGACTATCTGGTTATGGCGGCGTGGCTGGCCTACCTCAAATCGCGGCTGTTGCTGCCGACACCCGCCGAAAGCGAAGACGAACCAAGCGCTGCCGAAATGGCCGAAGCGCTGGCCTTCCAGCTTCGGCGGTTGCAGGCGATGCAAGATGCCGGGGTCCGTTTGATGGCGCGCCCGCAATTGGGCCGTGATGTCTTCGCGCGCGGCGCGCCCGAGGGGCTGCGCATCGTCGCCCGCCCGCAGTACGAGGCGACGCTGTACGATCTATTGCGAGCGTTCGGCGAGCACAAGGCGCGGGTCGAACGTGGCCGCCTCGACATCGTTCCTTCGGAACTCTATTCGATGGAGATGGCCCTCGAGCGATTGTCGACGATGTTGGGTCGGATGCCCGAGTGGACGACGTTAGCCTCGTTCTTGCCGAAGGGGATCGGCAATTCGCTGATCTTTCGTTCGGCGCACGCGGCGATGCTGGCGGCTGGCCTCGAATTGGTCCGCTCGGGCCGAATGCACATACGCCAAGACGTCCCGTTTGGGCCGATTTATGTCCGCAAGGCGCCGGATAATCCGGTAACCGAGCTTCCCGTCGCTGACAGCAGGCAAGATCAATGACCGAAAACCATCCAGTCGATTCGTCGCTCGACGCCGGCGATGCGGAGATTGCTGCCGCCCGCTCGCGCGCCCAGCTCCTTCGTATGCTCGAGGCGATCCTTTTCGCCGCGGCCGAGCCGCTGGACCGGGACACCATCGTCGCCCGCCTGCCATCCGGAAGCGACCTAGAGGCATTGTTGGAAGAGCTGACGGCGAACTATGCCCATCGCGGGGTCAACGTCGTCTGCGTCGCCGGCAAGTACACGATGCGGACGGCGCCCGATCTCGCCAGGATTCTGGCGATCGAAACCGTCGTGACGCGTAAATTGTCGCGCGCGGCGGTCGAGACGCTGGCCATCATCGCCTACCACCAAAAGAATAGCCGTGACGGGGCGACGCGCGCGGAAATCGAGGAAATTCGCGGCGTCGCGCTATCCCGCGGCACGCTCGACGTATTGATGGAGGCGGGCTGGATTCGTCCAGGGGCGCATCGCGATACTCCCGGGCGGCCGACGATGTGGGTGACGACCGAAGCGTTCATGTCGCATTTCGGGCTGGAGAGCCTGGAAGATCTCCCGAACATCGACGAGCTCAAAGCCGCCGGTCTGCTCGACGCGCGGCC
>DATFES010000048.1:0-11252 GCA_035250945.1 Alphaproteobacteria bacterium
AGCGGCTCGGCGACGATGCGCGCCACGTTCTGGCGCGGATCGAGCGAGCCGTACGGGTCCTGGAAGACCATCTGGAAGCCGCGCCGACGCCGACGAAGCGCATCGTCCGAAAGCGCAAAAAGATCCTCGCCCTCGAAGCGCACCGTTCCCGCGTCGGGCCGCTCCAGCGCCATGACGAGCCGGGCAAGCGTCGACTTGCCCGAACCGGACTCGCCGACGACGCCGAGGCTGCGGCCGCGCATGATGGCGAAGCTCGCCTCTTCGACTGCGCGGGTCACGGCGCCTGCCTTGCCGCGCAGTTTGTAGCGCCGGCTCAACCCGGTCGCTTCCACCAGTGGGGTGACTTCGCCGTTCATGGCGCCGCCTCGGCGAAGAAGCATCGCGCATGATGGCCCTTGTCGATCGCGACGGCGGGCGGATCGCTCAAGCATCGTTCGACGCCCTTGGGGCAGCGGCCATAGAAGGGGCAACCGGGCGGCAGCTGTTCCGGACTCGGCACCACGCCCGGAATGGCGACAAGTCGCCGCCCCTTGCGCGCCGCGCGCGTCGGCACGGCGGCGAACAGGCCTTGCGTGTAAGGATGGGCGCGGCGGCGGAATACGTCTCTCGTCGTCCCCGCCTCGACAATCCGGCCGCCGTACATCACCTGTACGCGATCGGCGAGCTGGCCGATAACCCCGAGATCATGCGAGATCAAGAGCAAGGCCATGCCGATCTCGCCGGCGAGGTCGCGCAGCAGGCGCACGATCTGCGCCTGCACGGTGACGTCGAGCGCGCTGGTCGGCTCGTCGGCGATGAGCAGCGCCGGGCGGCAGGCGAGCGCGATGGCGATCATTGCGCGCTGCCGCTGACCGCCCGACAATTCGTGCGGATACGCCAATGCGCGCGACGCCGCTTGCGCGAGGCCGACGCGATCGAGCAGCCCGACCGCCTCGCGCCGCGCCTGCCCGCGCGTCATGGCGCGATGGAGGACCAAGGTTTCGGCGACCTGATCGCCGATGCGGTGCACCGGGTTGAGCGAAGTCATCGGCTCTTGAAAGATCATCGCGATCCGGTCGCCGCGAAGCGCGCAAAGCCGCGCCTCGCCGGCCGCGAGCAGGTCCTCGCCATCGAGCACGATGCGTCCGCTCGCCGTCGCGCCGCGCGGCAACAGCCCCATGATGGCGAGCGCAGTCATCGACTTGCCGCTTCCCGACTCGCCGACGATGCCGAGCGTCTCGCCTTGCTCGATGGTGAAACTTACCTCGCGGACCAAGCGCAGCGTCCCGCCCTCGCCGTCAAGCGCGACCGCCAGCCGATCGACCTCGATGAGGCTCATGCGCGGGCGCGGCGCAGTCGCGGATCGATGAGATCGCGCAACCCGTCGCCCAGGAGATTAAAGGCGAGCACGGCGATGGCGATGGCGGCGCCGGGGAATATCGCCAGCAACGGCGCGCGCTGCATGAACGTCTGCGCCTCATAGAGCATCTTGCCCCAACTCGCCTGCGGCGGCTGCGCGCCGAGACCGAGATAGCTCAGTCCCGCCTCGGCAAGAATCGCCAGCGCGAACTGAATCGTCGCCTGGACGACGAGAATGCCGGCGATGTTGGGCAGCACGTGCTCGAGCGTGATGCGCAGCGCGCCTTTTCCCGCGGCGCGCGCCGCCAGGATGAACTCCCGCGACCACACTTGCAGCGCGGCGCCGCGAGCGAGCCGCGCGAACACCGGTATGGTGAAGATGCCGATGGCGACGATCGCGTTGATCGCGCCGGGGCCGGCGAGCGCGGTGATCATGATCGCCGAGATCACCGCGGGAAAGGCGAAGGTGAAGTCGGCGAGCCGCATCACCGCGTCGTTGACCCAACCGCGCCTTGCCGCGGCGAACGCGCCAAGCGTCGTGCCGCAGACAAGGCCGATCCCGACGGCGACGAAACCGACGGCGAACGAGTTGCGCGAACCCGCCATCAACATCGACAGCACGTCGCGGCCGAATTGGTCGGTGCCGAGCCAATGGGCCGCCGACGGCGGCTGCAGACGGCGCGCGATTGCAAGCTCGGCGACCGGATACGGCGTCCAAACCAGCGAAAGCGCCGCGACCGCCACCAAGGCGAGCGTCAACGCGCCGCCGATGACGAGCGGCGGATGCTGCCGCCAGCGGAATCCGGCGGCGATCACGACACCGCGCGACGCAGCCGCGGGTCGAGCGCGGCATAGAGGAGGTCGACCACGAAGTTGATCAGCACGACCAGCGCCGCCAGGACGAGCACGATGTCCTTGACCACGATGAGATCGCGCTGGCTGATCGCCTGGAAAACGAGGCGGCCGAGGCCGGGAAGATAGAACACGTTCTCGATGATGATCGCGCCGGCGAGCAGGAACGAGAATTGCAGCCCCATGATCGTCACCACCGGGATCATCGCGTTGCGCAGCACGTGGCGACGCAGGGCCGCGCCCTGCGTCAGGCCCTTGGCGCGCGCCGTCCGGACATAGTCCTCGCCGAGCGTGTCGAGCACCGCCGAACGTGCGACACGCGCCAGGATCGCCGCCTGCGGCAAGGCCAGCGCCACCGCCGGCAGCGCGAGCGCCGCAAGCGCCGGGCCAAGCCCGGCGCTCCATCCGGGGAAACCGCCGGCCGGCAGCCAGCCGAGATTGATCGAGAACAGCAGCACGAGCAGCAGGGCGAACCAGAAATTCGGCACCGCGACGCCGAATTGCGCGAACGCCATCACGCCGACGTCGCCGAGCCGGCGATGACGCGCCGCGGCCAGCACGCCGAGCGGAAGCGCCAATGCCGTCGACAGCACGATGGCGATCGCCGCAAGCGGTCCGGTGATGGCGAAACGTTCGACGATAAGCTGCGCCACCGGCACCTGATAGGTGACGCTCAGGCCGAGATCGCCGACGATCAACCCGGCGATCCACGCCAGATAACGCTCACCGGCCGGTCGATCGAGGCCAAGCTGACGGCGCAGCGCGGCGAGCGTCTCCGGCTGCGCTTCGGTGCCAAGCATGACAAGCGCCGGATCGCCCGGAAGAACCTCGAGCACGAAGAACACCACCGCCGAGGCGGCCAGCAGCGTGATCAGAAGCGCGGCCAATCGGCGCAGACAAAAGGCGATCATGGAGCGCAGCGGCGAGCGTTCGAGGGGCGGCGTGGCGAACGCGATGCCGACGCGCCTTCACCGCCTCCAGCGGGCCTCGGTGAGGTCGTTGGCTTGGATCGGACTGTTCTCCCACAGCCCCTCGAGATCGGCGTTCCACACGCCGAGCTTCGGGAGCTGGAAGAGAAATCCGTTGACCGCGTCGCGGGCGATGATGCGCTGCGCCTCGCCGAGGAGTTTGTTTCGCTCGCCCTCGTCGAGCGTGCGTTCGATCGTGGCGATCAGCTCCTTGAACGCGGGGTTCTTGTAGCCGAAATAGTAGTCGTCGCGGGCATAGATGTTGATATCGAGCGGTTCGGTATGGGCGACAATCGTCAAATCGTATTGCCGTTCGCGAAAAACCTGCTGCAGCCATTGCGGCGCCTGGATCAGCTCATAATTGACCTTGAGGCCGACCTGCTCGAGGAACGCCTTGACGATCTCGCCGGCGCGCGGCGCGTATGGAAACGGCGGCAGGCGCATGTTGAGCGTCGCGCCCTCGCGCACGCCCGCCTCGCGCAACAAGGCGCGCGCCTTGGCCGGGTCATACGGGTAGACGCCGGCCAAGTCGACATAGGCCGGATGCAGCGGCGAGAAATGGCTGCCGATCGGCGGCCCGTAGCCCGACCACGCGCCGTCGACCACCGCCTTGCGGTCGATTGCGTGTGAAATCGCGCGGCGCACGCGTACGTCGTCGAGCGGCGGCTTCGTGTTGTTGATGGCGAGGACGACCTCGCCCTCGGTGGCGCCGACGACGACCTTGAAACGCGCATCGTTCTTGAACTGGTCGAGCGTCTCGGGCGCGCCGAGATTGGGAAAGGCGTCGAGATCGCCGGCACGCAGTGCCGCGACCTGCGCCGCCGGATCCTGGATGAAGCGGAACGTCGCGCGCCTGAGCTTGATGCTCGCCGCGTCGCGGTGGCCCTCGAAGCGCGACAGCTCGACGCGGTCGCCGCGCACCCAGCGCTCGAACTTGAACGGGCCGGTGCCGACCGGCGCCTGCTTGTTGCTGGCGACGCTCTCGGGCGCAAAGATCACCGCATCGCCCCAACCGAGGTTGTAGAGGAAATTTCCGACCGGGTGCTTGAGCTTGATCGTCACCTTTCGTGGTTCGGCGGCCGACACGCTTTCGATCGGCGCGAAGATCCATTTCTGGGCGTTGGTGCTGTCCGGCGCCATGGCGCGGTCGAAGGTGAATTTGACGTCTGCAGCGTCGAAGTCGCTGCCGTCGTGGAACTTCACGCCGGCCCGTAGCGTGAAGACATAAGTGAGGCCGTCCTCCGAGCGCGCCCAGCTCTCGGCGAGCGCCGGGCGCACCTGTCCGTTGCGGTCGATCCGCGTCAGGCCCTCGTACACATTGGCGTAGGTCACCTCGCGAATCGAGCCGGCGGCGCCGCCCGAAGGATCGAGATGCGGCGGTTCGACCGACATGCCGAGCGAAAGCGTGTCTTTCTGGGCGTTCGCCGCGCTCGGCAGCGCCAGCGCTAACCCCGCGGCTCCAAGCATGGCAACGATGCGCTTCACGGTCCTGCTCCCCTCGATATCGGCCGGCTCTACTGGCTCTTGCGCGCAAAGCCTAGCCTTCCGTCGGCGGATTTTCCATCGCCCTCGAATCATAGGCGGGCCAGCGTCGCGGTCATGCGCGAAAACAGGGTCTCGGCGTCGACGCGATCGATCACCGTCGCGTTGTCGGCGGGCCGCGCGCTCCGCCAACGATCGACGATGGTTCGACCCATCGTCAGCTCGCTTTCCGTCTCGATGGCGACATGGGCGGCGAACCCGGCGAAGAGTTCCGGCCACAACAGATAACCGATGACGCAGGGATCGTGCAGCGGCACGCCGCTCCCGCCATAGCGGGTCAGGTCGCGGCCGCTGTCGCGCCCGAGCATCCCGGCGATGGCGCGGCCGACGGGCGTGCCAAGCCGTTCGAACGCCCGCACGCGTTGCGGCGTCGCGATGGCCTGATGCGTCGCCTCGAGCGGCACCATGACGATCGGCGCCCCAGCGGCGAAAACGCTGCTCGCGGCGTGCGGATCGGCGAAGATATTGAACTCGGCCGACGCGGTGACGTTGCCGATGCCGATCGCGCCCCCCATCAGCACGATCTCGCGCACGCGCGCGACGAGTTCCGGTCCGCGCGAAAACAGGGCGCCGATGTTGGTCAACGGCCCGAGCGGACAGAGCGTCACCGAGCGCGCCGGCGCCTGGCGCAACAATTCGGCGAGCGCGTCGACCGCGTGGCCTTGCGCCAATGGACGCGTCGGCGGCGGCAGGTCGGCCCCGTCGAGGCCAGTGGCTCCGACGATATGCTCGGCCGTGACGAGCGCGCGCCGCCATGGCCGCTCGCATCCGGCGTAGACCGCAACGTCGTCGCGGCGCGCCAGTTCGACGATCGCGCGGGCGTTGCGCTCGGTGCGATCGAGCGGCACGTTGCCGGCGACCGTCGTCACCGCGCGAATGTCGAGCCGTTCGGGCGCGGCCAGCGCCAGCAGCAACGCAACCGCGTCGTCATGGCCGGGATCGCAGTCGATGGCGATGGCCCGCGCCTCGCTCATTGGCGCGAGCGCCGGCTCAAGCGTCGGCGCCCAACAAACCAAGCGCCGCGGCCGCCATCACCTTCGCCGAGGCGACCATGTCGTCGATGACGACGAACTCGTCGGGCTGATGGGCCATTTCGAGAATGCCCGGACCGTAAGCGACGCAATCGTGAAGATGGCCGATGCGCGCGATATGTTTTTGATCGTAGGTGCCGGGTGAGGCGACGTGCGTCGCCGGCCGGCCCAGCACGCGTGCGATCGCCGCATCGAGCGCGCGCACGACCGGCGCCTCGGGATCGGTCATCGTCGGATGGAACGTCATGACGTCGCGAACCGTGTAGGTGAGGCCAGGGTGCTCGCGCGCCGTCGCCTCAAGCAGCGCCGCGACTTCGCGCTTCACCTCGTCGAGCGACTCTTCGACCAGGAAGCGGCGATCGACGACCAACCGGCACGAATCGGCCACCAGAGGCGCCGGCAGGCCGGCGAAATCCTCGGCGAGTCCGCCATGGATCGAATTGAAGTTGAGCGTCGAGGCGCGCGCGCCTTCGGGCACGACCGGCATGCGCGTGCGCCTGCGGTCGAGCTGCGGGTACAGCTCGCGCTCGACCTGGGCGAGAAACGCCGCCATGCCGCGGATCGCGCTCACGCCGAGGAACGGCATCGAGCCGTGGGCGATACGGCCGCGCATTTCGATCTCCGCCCACCACACGCCGCGATGGCCGAGGCAGACGCGATCGACATTGAGCGGCTCGGGAATGATCACATGGTCGACGCGCGGGGGCGAGAAATAGCCGCGTTCGGCGAGCCATGCCACGCCCGCGAAGCCGCCCGATTCCTCGTCGACGGTGCCGGAAATCTCCAGCGCGCCGGGAAAGCGGATTCCGGCATCGAGGATCGCTTCGACCGCGACTACCGCGGCTGCAAGGCCGCCCTTCATGTCGCACGACCCACGACCGTATAGCCTGCCATCACGAATGACGCCAGCGAATGGATCGACGGTCCAGCCCTTGCCTGCTTGGACGACGTCGATGTGACCGTTGAAATGCACCGTGCGGCCCGGCCAAGATCCCTCGCGCCTTGCGATGATATTGGTGCGCGGATGGGCATGCGTGTCGCCGGGCGCGCCAAGCCCGCGGGGATATTCGACGGCAAAACCGCGCGACGCCAACCGGCGGCCGATCATCTCGGCGCAGTCGGTATAAGCGTCGCCCGGCGGGTTGACCGTTGGAATCCGGACCAAATCGCCCGACAAAGCCGTCAAGTCGTCGCGGCGCGATTCGATGCGGGCAAAAAGCCGCTCGAACGTTTCCACGATTGGCTCCGCCGGATCCATGACGATGAAGCTAGGGCCCCGCACACGCGCCCGTCAATCGCGCCTCGCGGACCGTCTTTCATGCCTGCACCGGCAATTGCCGTGCCGTCGCCGGCGATGGCGGCGGACGAGGTAAGCTGTCTGCCGACTTGACCGGCGCACTCCGCGACGACCACGGCGGTCCTTCAGGACCGTAGTTCGCACGGTCCTTCTCTGCTAATCATAGCGCTGACGCCGCCGGAGGGTCGCGAACGATGAGTTTAGGTCGCAATTTACGCGTGATTTCGACGCTAACGGCGCTCGGTTTCGCGGTCGTTATGGCGGCGTCGGTCGCCCTTGCGCAGCAGCGCGCCGAGCCGGAAGGCGCCGGCGGCGTTTCGGCGAGGGAGGCGGTGCGCGCCAGCACCCATATGGCCGCCGCCGCCAACCCGCTGGCCGCCGAGGCGGGCCGCGAGATTCTTCGCCAGGGCGGCAGCGCGGTCGACGCCGCGATCGCCATCCAGATGATGTTGACTTTGGTCGAGCCGCAATCGTCGGGCATCGGCGGCGGGGCGTTTCTCGTCCATTACGATGCGTCGACCAAGGAGATCATGACCTATGACGGCCGCGAGACGGCGCCCGCGGCCGCGACGCCTGAGATGTTTCTCGACGCCGACGGCAAGCCGCTGCCGTTCTCCGAGGCGTCCGTCGGCGGTCTTGCCGTCGGTACGCCGGGCGTGCTGCGCATGCTGGCGCTCGCCCACAACGACCACGGGCGGTTGCCGTGGGCGCGGCTGTTCGAACCGGCGATGCGCCTCGCCGACGACGGGTTTCCCGTCTCGCTCCGTCTCTATCAGCTCATCGCCGACACGCCGCAGCTCAAGGAGTTTGCGGCGACGCGGGCGTATTTCTTCGACGCCGACGGCAATCCGCGCGAGGTGGGCTCGCGGCTGCGCAATGAAGAGCTCTTCGAGACGTTGCGCGCCATCGCCAACGGCGGCGCCGATCCGTTTTATCGCGGCGCCATCGCCCGCGATATCGTCGCCGCAGCGCAGACGACCGGTGCGCGAACGGGCCTGCTGGCGCTTGAAGACCTGTTGCTCTATCGCGCGGTGAAGCGCGTTCCGGTGTGCGGCGAGTATCGCGCCTACCGCGTTTGCGGAATGGGGCCGCCGTCCTCGGGCGGCGTGACCGTGCTGCAGACGCTCGGCATTCTCGAGCATTACGACCTCAAGAGCCTGAAGGGCAATCCTCCCGAAGCGATACATTTGGTGAGCGAGGCGCTGCGTCTCGCCTTCGCCGATCGCAACCGCTACCTCGCCGACGCCGATTTCATTCATGTGCCGGTGCGCGGCCTGCTCAATCGAAATTACCTCGCCGAGCGGGCGCGCATCCTTTCGCCGCAGACCTCGATGGGGCGCGCGCAGCCCGGACGGCCGCCCGATCGCGCCGGCCAACGCATGGATCCGGGCAGCGGAGTCGACTTGACGCGCGAGATCCCGGCGACCAGCCATATCAGCGTCGTCGACGCGGCCGGCAACGCGGTGGCGATGACGACCAGCATCGAGAACGCGTTCGGCTCGCGCGTGTTCGTTCGCGGGTTCCTGCTCAACAACCAGCTCACCGATTTCGCCTTTCGGCCGAAGGATGGCGATCTGCTGGTCGCCAATCGCGTCGAGCCGGGCAAGCGCCCGCGCAGTTCGATGTCGCCGACCATCGTCGTCGACAAGGACGACCGTTTGGTCATGACGCTGGGCTCGCCGGGCGGCGCCCGCATCATTCCTTATGTGGCGCAGACGTTGATCAACGTCATCGACTGGGGTTACGACATGCAACGCGCGGTGGACAAGCCGCATTTCCTGACGCTTGGCGGCGCGCTCGAACTCGAGCGCGGCACTCGTCTCGTTGAGCTGGCCCCCGTGCTCCAATCCAAGGGACACGACGTCAACGTCGTGCCCCATACAAGCGGCATCCAGGGCATATATGTCGATCGCCGGCGCGATTCGGTCACCTATGTCGGCGGCGCCGATCCGCGGCGCGAAGGCATCGCCGTCGGCGACTGAGCCGACGCCAGCGCGATAATTCGTGACCCAGCCGTTTCCCGTCGTACGTCTCCTGCCCGGCCGCCATAAGCGCGTGCGCGCCGGCCACCCGTGGGTCTACTCCAACGAGATCGCCATGGATCACGCCGCCAAGGCGCTGCCGGCCGGCGGTTTGGTGCGGCTCGAGACGGGGCATGGCGACTCCCTCGGGCTCGCCATCTTCAATCCGCGGCCACTCATCAGCGCCCGGATCTTGTCGCGCGACGCGGCGACGCAAATCGATGCGGCGTTCTTCGCCGACCGCCTGGCGGCGGCGGCGGCGTTGCGCGAGCGGCTGTATCCGGGCGGCTATTATCGCCTGATCCACGCCGAGGCCGATGGCCTGCCGGGACTGATCGTCGATCGCTTCGGCGACGTCGTCGTCGCCCAGTCGAACGCCGCCGGCGTCGATCGCTTGTGGCCGGAAATCGAGCGGGCGCTTCGCCGCACGGCGTCGCCGCGGGCGATCGTGCGGCGCGACGATTCGAATGCGCGCGCGGTCGAAGGGCTCGCGCAGCGCGTCGAGGTCGCCGCAGGCGAGATCGATGGACCCGTGGAGCTTATCGAGAACGAAGGGCGGTTCCTCGCCGACGTGATCGCCGGGCAGAAGACCGGGTGGTTCTACGACCAGCGCGACAATCGCGCCGCCGTGGCAAGACTCGCGTCGGGCGCGCGCGTGCTCGATCTGTACGCCTATGGCGGCGGATTCGCGATCGCCGCGGCGCTCGGTGGCGCCGCCGAGGTGATCGCCGTCGATCGCTCGGCTCCCGCTCTGGCGCTGGCCGAGAAATCGGCGGCATCGAACGGCGTCGCGGCGCGATGCCGATTCGTGCGCGCCGAGGCGTTCGCCGAGATGGAGCGCCTTGCCGCCGATGGCGCGCGCTTCGATATCGTCGTCGCCGATCCGCCGGCGTTCGTCAAATCGAAGAAAGACCTCGCCGCCGGCGTGCGCGGCTATCGCAAGATGACGCGGCTCGCCGCCGCGCTCGTGACGCCGGGCGGGTTTCTTTTTGTCGCCTCGTGCTCGCACAACGTCGAGCCTCCGCTGTTCACAGAACAGGTCGCGCGCGGCATGCATGACGCGGGCCGCGAGGGGCGTGTCCTTCGCACGACCGGCGCCGCCCCCGATCATCCGGTGCATCCTGCGCTGCCCGAATCGGCCTATCTCAAGGCGCTGTTGCTGCAGGTCGACTGACCTCACGCCGCGTCGTTGAGCGTCCAGTCATACGCGTCGCCCGCAATCCGTGTCGCACCGGCGAGCGACGCGGCAAGCCGAGGCGCGGCGTACTGGCGAAGATGGGAGATGACGCCGGCGTCGCCGCCGCCGAAATCCTCTTTGAACCACGCATAGATGCTGGAGACCGCCAGCCGGCCGCCATCGACGCGGACGCCGCGCGGGTGATTGACGTAGGCATACGCGCCTTCGTTCAGCAGACGCTCGGCGTTGGCCGCGGTATATGGCTCGGCGGCCAGGTTTGGGCAGCCGATCGACGCGCAATTGACGGCGTAGTGGAGCCGCGGGTCGCGCCAGATTGGCCGCAATATGCGGTGCTCGATGTCGTCGAGCGAGATGCGTTCGCCCTCGACGGTGATCAGCTTCCTGCCCCAGGGGCCGATCGAGAACAGGCCTGGCGAGATATTTATGTCGCGAATGCTGTTCACCGGATAATGGTCGAGAACGACTTTAACGGTAAGCGCGTTGTAGAGATTGATCCATAACGCGCGCTGCTCGGGCCTCGCCAATCGGCTGACCGGCGCGGCGGAAAGCGCGGTCACATATTCGGCCAGCGCCGCGCGTTCGACCGGCGAGACCTGGCCGTAGGCGAAACGATTTATGCCGTCGGGCGATGGGCGCAAATGGGCCGCCAGGATGCGTCCCCATGGCGCGTGCTCGACGACGACCGTCGACGCCGGATCGTACGCCTGCCAACGCGGCCACAACTCTGCCTGGGGCGCTGCGGGCGACGTCCGCGGCCAAACCGCCATGATGGCGGCCGCGCCGCTCATCCCGATCACTTGGCGTCGGGTGTGCATGATGGTTGATATGGGCGCAAACATGTCCCATCGGATCGGCCGCGGGGCACACTCACCGTCTTTTGATCAGGCGGCCTTGCGCGTCGCGACGATGAACAGGCGTCGGAAAGGAAACAGCGTCCTCCCGTCGCGCTCACGCGGGTACGCCTTGGCGATTCGCGCCCCATAATCGGCGAGAAAGTCCGCCTGT
>DATFES010000262.1:0-2973 GCA_035250945.1 Alphaproteobacteria bacterium
TCGAAGGCAAGGTGCCGGAAGCGCTGGCCGACGCCACGATCTTCTCGCTCGACATGGGCACGCTGCTTGCCGGCACGCGCTACCGCGGCGATTTCGAGGAGCGGCTGAAGGCGGTGCTGGCCGAGCTCGACGCGCAAGAGGGTGCGATCCTTTTCATCGACGAAATCCACACCGTGATCGGCGCCGGCGCCACCTCGGGCGGCTCGATGGATGCATCGAACCTGCTCAAGCCGGCGCTCGCCAGCGGCACGCTGCGCTGCATCGGCTCGACCACCTACAAGGAATACAGGAACTATTTCGAGAAGGACCGCGCGCTCGTTCGGCGCTTCCAGAAAATCGACGTGAACGAGCCGACGATCGAGGATTCGATCAAGATCCTGCGCGGCGTGAAGCCGTATTATGAGTCGCACCACAAAGTGCGCTATACGGCCGACGCCATCCGCGCCTCGGTCGAACTCGCGGCGCGCTACATCAACGACCGCAAGCTGCCCGACAAGGCGATCGACGTAATCGACGAGGTCGGCGCGGCGCAGATGCTGCTGCCGCCGGCCAAGCGCAAGCGCACGATCACCGTCAAGGATGTCGAGGCGGTGGTCGCCAAGATCGCCCGCATCCCGCCCAAGTCGGTATCGACCGACGATAAGGAAACGCTGCGCAGCCTCGATCATAGCTTGCGCTCGGTCGTTTTCGGCCAGGACAAGGCGATCGATGCGCTGGTCAGCGCGATCAAGTTGTCGCGCGCGGGCCTGCGCGAACCCGAGAAGCCGATCGGCTGCTACTTGTTCTCGGGCCCGACCGGCGTCGGCAAAACCGAGGTCGCCCGCCAGCTTTCGCTTACGCTCGGCATCGAACTCAAGCGCTTCGACATGTCGGAATACATGGAGCGTCACACGGTGTCGCGGTTGATCGGCGCTCCGCCCGGATACGTTGGTTTTGACCAGGGCGGCCTGCTCACCGACGCGGTCGACCAGCATCCGCATTGCGTCCTGCTGCTCGACGAGATCGAGAAGGCGCACCCCGATCTTTTCAACATCCTGCTGCAGGTGATGGATCACGGAAAGCTGACCGACCACAACGGCAAGAGCGTCGACTTTCGCAACGTCATCTTGATCATGACCACCAACGCCGGCGCGGCCGACATGGCGAAACCGGCGATCGGCTTCGGCCAGGAGGCGCGCGCCGGCGAGGACGAGGAGGCGGTCAACAAGCTCTTCGCGCCCGAGTTTCGCAATCGCCTCGACGCGGTGATCGGTTTCAGCCGCCTTACCCCCGATATCGTCAGCCGCGTGGTCGACAAGTTCGTCGCCCAGCTCGAAAGCCAGCTTGCGGAACGGGCGGTGACGATCATGGTGACGGACGAAGCGCGCACCTGGCTCGCCGAAAAGGGTTACGACGAGATGTTCGGCGCCCGGCCGCTCGGCCGCGTCATTCAGGAGAACATCAAGAAACCGCTCGCCGAGGAGCTTTTGTTCGGCAAGCTGGCGCGCGGCGGCCTGGTGCGCGTCAAGCTCGAGAACGGCCGCTTGACGTTCGACTTTCCGCTGCCGCCGGCGACGCGTCCCGAACCGAAAGTCCCGGCGCTGGTCGAATAGGGGCCGGATCGCGCGAAACGACGGCGAAACATCCGGCTGCCTTTGGCCGCGCCGCCTCGCCCTGACCCAAGGGCAAACGCAACAAGCGCTATTCGATCACCTCATCGGCGCGGGCAAAGAGGTCGGGTGGAACCCGAATGCCGATCGCCTTGGCCGCAGTCAAGTTGACCACCAGCTCATACCGCTCCGGCTGTTGAACCGGCAGATCGCCTGGGTTCTCGCCGCGAAGAATTCGATCCACGTACGACGCCCCCCGCCGAAACATCTCGGTCCGGTCCGCCGAATACGAGACCAATCCACCACTGCGCGCCATCGTCCGATCGGAATAGATCGCGGGCACTTGGTACCGCGATGCTAGGGCGGTCACCATCCGGCGGTGCGCCAGGATCGTAAGATCGGACGGGAAAATCAAACCGCCGCGTGGCTCTTGCGCGAAGGCCTCGATCGCACGCTCGAATTCGATTGGCTGACGGATCAACATGACCGCCGGCTCGATGGCAAGCGCCTGGGCCGCCGCCTCGAAGTAACGCCGATAGAAAATGCCGGAGGGATTTTCCGGATTGAACACGAGCGCGGCACGAAGCGTGCCGGGCGCGATCTGCTTCAGGATTTCCAGCAACTTGGCAACGACCGAATATTCCGGCGACGAGATACCGGTCATGTTTCCGCCGGGCCGGGCCAGACTTGCCACCATGCCTTGCCCCAAAGGATCAGTCACGCCGACGAAAACGGTGGGAATCGAGCGGGTGCGTTGTTGCATCACGCGGACCACGCGTCCCCCGGTGATCAGAATCGCATCGGGCTCGAGCTTTAGGAGCTCCGTCGCATAGGCTTGCACGCGATCAAGGTTGTCGGTGGCCCAACGCTCGTGAATACGGAGGTTCTCGCCGTCCGACCAACCGAGTTTACGCAGCTCGTCCCGGAATGCCGCGACGCGCGACTGAATTTCCGGGTCGCTCTCGGGGTACGGCATCAGGACCCCGACGCTGCGCATACGGTCAGGTTGCTGCGCGCGGGCGGCGAGGGGCCAGGCCGCCATGCCGCCCAGGATCGTGTTAAACGCGCGGCGCCTCATCGGCTGCCCCCAGAGGGTCGAGGACCAAGCTTGCGACCGTTCAAACCATAGCAGAAGACATTTTCTCCGGCTGTGCGCAATCGCACTGACGACGCATATCTATTCCCGCCGGATTGCGGCCGCGTACAGGCCCGTGCCGTTTTCGCGCATCGGAGACTCCACGGCCCGCTTGTTCGCCTTGCATTGCCCCGTCGGAATTGATAACTCAGCCCGTCGGGCTGCAGCGGACGCCCGGCCAACCCAAGACGCGGCACGCGTCCAAGCTCCGCCTTGGTTCGGGCTCAACGCCCGAAAGGAGGACGCGTG
>DATFES010000218.1:0-2688 GCA_035250945.1 Alphaproteobacteria bacterium
GCCGCCTTTTCGACGACCTGGGCGACCTTGGTTTCGCCGTCGACGACAAAGACCTGCTCCAGCAGGACGACGTCTTCAAAGTATTTTCGCAAACGGCCTTCGAGCATTTTCTCGATCACCTGCGCCGAGCGGCCGGAGGCGGCGGCTTGCTCGCGAAGCACGCCTTTCTCGCGTTCGAGCGCCGCCGGATCGATGTCGACGACCGACAAGGCCTGCGGATTGGCGGCCGCAACGTGCATGGCGAGCTGCTTGCCCAGCGCTTGCAATCTCTGGGCATCGCCCGCCGATTCGATCGCCACCAGCACGCCGATCTTGCCAAGCCCTGGCGCCGCCGCACTGTGGACATAGCTCGCCACGATGCCGGCGCCGACGCTGAGCCTTGCAACGCGGCGCAGATTCATGTTCTCGCCGACCGTCGCGACGAGATTGGCGAGCGCGGCGGCCACCGTTCCGCCGCCCGGATAGGCGGCCGACTTCAGCGCGCCGATGTCGTCGACACCCTTGGCGGCGATCTCGGCGGTGCGGCGCACGAATTCCTGGAACGCTTCGTTGCGGGCAACGAAGTCGGTTTCCGAATTGACCTCGACCATCGCGCCGGCGGCGCCGTGAGCGACGACGCCAATCAATCCCTCGGCGGCGACGCGGCCCGCTTTCTTGGCGGCGGCGGCGAGTCCCTTTTTACGCAACCAGTCGACCGCCAGCTCGAGGTCGCCGCCAGTTTCCGTCAGGGCCTTTTTGCAATCCATCATGCCTGCGCCCGTTTTGTCGCGCAGTTCCTTCACCAGACCGGCCGTTATTTCGGCCATGATGTCACCTCGTTCTTTAAAGCTGCTCCATTGGGGCGCGGTGCGGCGTCACCAAGCCGGCCGGATCGCCGCGCTGCGAAGGGAGGCTATCAGAGAATCCCGGCCTAGGCGTCGCTTGCCGATTTCTCTTTTCTGCGTCGCGCACCCGATCCGGATCTACGCGGCGGCCGCTTTGCCGATTTGGCCTCGCCCTCGCCCACCTTCTCGCTCGCCACCGCTTCCGGCTGAGCGACCACCGCTGCCAATGCCTGGTCCGTCGCCTCGCCGCCCTCGGGCGCGCTTTCCGCCGCGGCGAGTTCCGGCACGGGTTCGGGCACGACCCTTTCGCCCGCGCCGACGTCGACGCCCGAAGCCTGCAGCTCGGCCTGCAAGCCCTCGATCACCGCGCCGGCGATCAAGTCGCAATACGTCTGGATGGCGCGCAACGCATCGTCGTTGCCGGGAATCGGATAGCGTATGCCAGTCGGATCGCTATTGCTGTCGACGACCGCAACCACCGGAACCCCGAGCCGGCGCGCCTCGAGTACCGCGATCGATTCCTTGTTGGTGTCGACCACAAACAGCATGTCCGGTAGGCCGCCCATCTCCTTGATGCCGCCGAGTGCGCGTTCGAGCTTGTCGCGCTCGCGCGTCAGGTTGAGCAGCTCTTTCTTGGTGAAGCCCGAATTCTCCGCCCCGAGCTGTTCGTCGAGCTCGCGCAGCCGACGGATCGAGTGGGAAATCGTCTTCCAGTTGGTCAGCATCCCGCCGAGCCAACGATGGTTGACGAAGTACTGGCCGCAGCGCTTCGCCGCCTCGGCGATCGGCTCCTGCGCCTGGCGCTTGGTGCCGACGAACAAGACGCGGCCATTGTTGGTCGCCACGTCCCGCACCGCCTCCATCGCCTGATAGAGCATCGGCACGGTCTGCTGCAGGTCGATGACATGAATGCCGTTGCGAACCCCGAAGATGAATGGCGCCATCTTGGGATTCCAACGCCTGGTCTGGTGCCCGAAATGGACGCCTGCCTCGAGCAACTGACGCATCGAAAAAGTCGGTAACGCCATCTTGGCGCGGTTCCTTTCTCCGGTTGAGCCGCCGCGGAATTGCGCCCGGATAGCTCCGGACACCGGAACGACGCCGACCCAGTGGGTGGCCGCTCGAGGTTACGAGCGCGGGCAGCCTATGACGCTGCCGGCCGCGATTCCCGCGTGAGGGTTAGGGGCCGAACCATTCGACCCGGGCCGCGTAGATACAGGCGCCGCCCTGCCGAAGCAAGCAAAAATAAAAGTTCAATCACGATTGGAGGAGTGATCAATAACTATTTGTTATATTAGCATATTTTTTCATGTTATTGGGTGAGCTGAGTACGTTCGCGTCAAGCAATTACCACGCTCGCGTCGTTATCAATCGCCAGCGTCACCGCATTTCGCGTAAACACACGGAAAGTGTCGCCGTCCACAGTCACGCTTGCCTGTTCGCTCCAACCATCGGCGGCGGCCAGGTTCACTTGATCCATCTCGCCCGCGTCGGCTTCGATCACCACAACGTTGTCGAACGTCGTTCCGCCTGCATCAATGTTCTGGGCGCCGAGCGCCAGAATATCGGCGAGGCGCACGCCCACCGTGTTGGCCTGCCCGTTGGCGATATCGAGCAGCTCGACGCCACGGACATGGCCGCGCACCGCCGCGAGATCGATCATTCCAGCTTGCAGAAAGAAAAGTTCATCGAATCCCGTCCCGCCGTCGACACGCCGGAACGCAAGATCGGCGACCGCCAGCTCGTCGTCGCCCTGGCCGCCGATGAGGACATCGAGGCCCCCGTCGCCGGTTAGCACGTCGTCGCCGCGGCCGCCGACGAGAATGTCGGGCTGTGCCGCGCCATTGTTGGCGATGAGCACGTC
>DATFES010000221.1:0-3244 GCA_035250945.1 Alphaproteobacteria bacterium
CCGGGGATGATGCCGAGATTGACTTCCGGCTGGCCGAATTTCGCACTGGCGCCGGCCACGATGATGTCGCAATGCATGGCAAGCTCGCAGCCGCCGCCGAGCGCGTAGCCGTTGACCGCGGCGAGCAACGGCTTGGGAAACCTGCGCAGGCGCTCCCAGTAACTCGGTCGCTGATCGAGCAATGCGCCAAGCGCGTCGCGACCGGCGAACTCGCGGATATCCGCGCCAGCGGCGAACACTTTGGGCCCTCCGGTGATGATCGCCACACGCACCGCAGAATCCTCGCGCGCCGCGTCGATCGCCTGGGCAAGCTCGGCAAGCAGCGTGGTCGACAGCGCGTTGCGGACTTCGGGGCGGTTCAGGGTGAATAGACGGACACTTGGCTTGGGATCCGCGATCAGCAATATCGGCTCGGCCATGGCCTCAAACTCCGAGATGGCGGTGCTGCAGCTCGACGTCGGCGGCGAGCGCGCCGGAGGTCCCTGTCCATACCACGCGACCCTTTTCGAGCACGTAATGGCGATCGGCGATGCGGGTCAGAGCCTCGACGTTCTTGTCGATGACGAGAATGGACTGGCCATGCGCCTTGAGGCTCGCCAAGCAGCGCCATATTTCGGCCCGGATCAGCGGCGCAAGTCCCTCGGTCGCCTCGTCGAGAATGAGCAGACGCGGATTGGTCATCAGCGCACGCCCGATGGCCAGCATCTGCTGCTCGCCGCCCGAAAGCTGACTGCCCATGTTGCCGGCGCGCTCGGCGAGCCGCGGAAACAGCTCGAAGATTCGCTCGATCGTCCACTTCGCCGCCGCAGAACCAGCCGCAGGCAGGCGCGCCGTCGCGATCAGATTCTCGCGCACCGTAAGGTTGGGGAAGATCTGCCGGCCCTCGGGCACCAAGCCAAGGCCCGCCTGGGCGGCGTGATACGCGGGCAGCCCGGTCAGCCGTACCCCCAAGAAATACACCTCGCCGCCCTGTGGTCGCGTCAACCCCATGATCGAGCGGACGGTGGTCGTCTTGCCCATCCCGTTGCGCCCGAGCAGCGTCACGACTTCGCCCGCCGCGACGACAAGATCGACGCCGAACAGCACCTGGCTCGTGCCATAGCTTGTCTCGAGGCCGCGCGCTTCGAGCATGGTCGCGGGCTGCGTCACGCCGCCTCCTCGCCGAGATAGGCCTGACGCACCTCGGCGTTGGCGCGGATCGCCTCCGGCTCGCCGGTGGCGATCGCCCTGCCATAGACCAGCACCGTGATGCGGTCGGCCAGCGCGAAGACGACATCCATGTCGTGCTCGACGAGAAGAATTGTTTCGCGCCGCTTGAGGCGCAGGAGCAGTTCGACCATCGCCGCCGACTCCTCGCGGCCCATGCCGGCCATCGGCTCGTCGAGCAGCATTAGGCGCGGCGAAGTCGCCAACGCCATGGCGATCTCAAGCTGGCGGCGCTCGCCGTGGGCAAGCAGGGCCGCCGGAACATCGGCGCGCGCGGCGAGGCCCGCGTCGTCGAGCACCTTGTGCGCCGGTTCGCGAAGCCGCTTGTCGCGGCGTGCATCGCCCCAGAATCGGAAGCTGTGGCCGGCATGCGCTTGGATCGCAAGCGCGATGTTTTCGAGCGCGGTGAAACCGCGAAAGACGCTGGTGATCTGAAACGAACGAGCGAGGCCGAGCCGCGAGCGCGCGTGCGCGGGCAGGTGCGTAATATCGCTGCCGGCGAAGCGGACCGTCCCGCTGTTCGGGCGAAGCTCGCCCGACAGCTGGGCGATCAGCGTCGTCTTGCCGGCGCCGTTGGGGCCGATGATGGCGTGAATCTCGCCCGCCTCGACGGAAAGGTCCAATTGATCGGTGGCGACGATGCCGCCGAAGCGCTTGGTGAGGCCGCGCGTCGCAAGCAACGGTTCAGTCGCCGCCACCGGCCGTCTCCTTTGGCTGAAACAAGCCGTAGATTCCGCGTTTGGCGAACAGGACGATCAACACGAGAATCGGGCCAAACGCCAGCATCCAGTGCTGCGTGTAGTCGGGCAGGAATTTTTCGAGCAGAAGAAACAGCGTTGCCCCGGCGACCGGACCGAACAGTGTGCCCATGCCGCCCATGATGACCATGACAATCAATTCGCCCGAGCGCGTCCAGTGCATGATCGACGGGCTGATGAAGGATTCGTGCGCCGCGAACAGCGCGCCGGCCAATCCCGCCATCGCGCCGGCGACGGCAAAGCAGGCGAGCTTGTAGCGAAAGGTGGGAAAGCCGATGGCGCCCATGCGCCGATCGTTCTCGCGCGCCCCTTCGATGACCATGCCGAAGCGCGACCGGACGAGCCTGCGGCACAGGTAGAGGAGCGCGCAGAGCACGGCGAAGACGAAATAGTAGAACGCCGTGTCGTCTTGCGTGTCGATAAGGCCGACGATCACCGTGTCGCCGGGAAAGCGCAGCCCGTCGTCGCCGCCATAGGCTTCGAGCGAGACGAAGAAGAAATAAACCATCTGCGCGAAGGCGAGGGTAATCATTATGAAATAGACCCCGGCGGTGCGCAGGCTGATGAGGCCGATCATCGCCGCCAGTGCGCCGGAGACGAGGATCGCCGCCGGCCACGTCACGAGGACATTCTGGCTGCCCGGAATCAGGCCAAGAAACCGGGACTCGTCGTGAGCGTGGAAATTGAGGATGCCGACGACGTAGGCGCCGACGCCGAAAAACGCCGCGTGGCCCAGGCTGACCATTCCGCCGTATCCGAGAATGAGATCGAGGCTGACTGCGACGATGGCGAAGATGAGGATGCGGCGGAACTGTCCGATGTAGAACGGCTGGTCGATCATTTCGGCGACAACCGGCACCGCCACGAAGAAGGCGAGAAGCGCCACGAGAAAGACCCGCCTGCGATCGAGGTGGAGGCTCACGGCTCAGCTTCCCGGCGCGAACAAGCCGCGTGGACGCCAGAACAGCACCGCGGCCATCAGGATGTAGATCGCCATTTCCGAGAGCGCGTTCGGCAGCCCGAATTGCGCCGGCAGGACGCGGCCAAAGGTGTCGACCACTCCGACCACGAGCGCCGCGATGAAAGCGCCGCGGATCGATCCGATGCCGCCGATTACGATGACGACGAACGTCTTGATAAGGACGCCATCGCCCATGCCGATCTCGACGACGTAGAGGGGGCCCGCCATCAGCCCGGCAAGACCGGCGAGCGCCGCGCCGAGCGCGAAGACAAGCGTGTAGAGCAGCTTGATGTCGACTCCGAGCGCGCCGACCATCTCG
>DATFES010000225.1:0-2774 GCA_035250945.1 Alphaproteobacteria bacterium
TTTCCAGTAGCGCACGGCGACGACGCCGAGTCCCTTGAACACGTTGCCGATCCGCTCCTGCACCATGCGGGCGTGCGGATCGCCGGCGGCCACGCCGCGCAGGACCTCGGAGACGGCGAACATGCCGATCATCGCCGGAATGAAGCTGACGCCGGCCATCAACTCGATGCTGCCGAAAGTGAAGCGCGGATGGCCGGCCGTCACGTCGATGCCGATGGCGGCGATCATCAGGCCGATGAGCAGCGAGACGATCGCCTTCAGCGGCGCGTCGGTGGCGATGAAGACGGCGCAGGTGAGACCCAGGCAGGCGAGCCAGAAATACTCGAAAGAACTGAAGTTGATGGCGATCTCGGCCAGCACCGGCGCCGCGGTGATCAGTACAACCGTGCCGACGAACCCGCCCGCGGCCGAGAAGACCAGATTGACGCCGAGATTGAGCTCCGCCTGGCCCTTTTTGGTCATGGCGAAGCTTTCATCGGTGTAGGCGGCCGAGGCGGGCGTGCCCGGAATGCGCAGCAGCGCGCCCGGAATGTCGCCGGCGAAGATCGCCATCGCCGTGGCGGTGACGATGGCGGCAAGCGCCGGGACCGGCGGCATGAAGAACGTCACCGGCACCAGGAGCGCGGTCGCCATCGTCGCGGTGAGGCCGGGAATCGCACCGACGAAAATTCCGAACAGCGCCGACAACACGATGACCAGAAGCACATACGGGTCGAGCACCAATCCGAAGGCGACGACGATGTGCTCCATCGCTACGCGCTCAGCAGGTTGAGCAGGCCGCGCGGCAGCGGCACGCGCATGAGATCGCCGAAGAACCAGTCGATGAGCAGCGTCATGGCGACCGCGATCAGTCCGGCGCGCCATGCCACCTCGCCGAGCCACGTCATCAGCACGAAGAGAATGACGAAGCATACGACCAAGAATCCGACCGATTCGGCTGCCAGTATGTAGACGATGATCGACGCCAAAACGAGGACGAAGCCGCCCAGTCGATGCGGCTCGCGCGTCCACGGCGCGAACTCGATCCATTTCGCACCGGCGCGTTCGCGCACGCCGCGCCAGATCAAGATCCCGCCCGTGCCGATGAAGCCCACCCCGATGAGCGTCGGAAACAGCGCCGGCCCGTATTTCTGTCCGGGGAAGGAGGGAAACGTTCCGGTGTGATGGATCATCACGGCCGCGAACGCGATGAGCAGCGCACCGATCACCGCGTCATTGATGCGCATGACATTGCTCCGGCCGGGCGAAGAGAAGGGCCGAACGGACGAGCCATCCATCCGGCCCCTGGATGGTCACGTTTTGGCTAGGCCGACGCCCTTCATCACGTTCCCCATCTTGGCGTCGTCCGCGGCCATGTGCGTGGCGAAGGCAGCCGGGTCGCCCCACACCAATCCGAAGCCGCGGCTGTTCATGAATTCCTTGAAGTCCTTGCCGTCCCAGACTTTTTTCAGCGCCGGAACCAGTTTGTCGATGGCGGCTTGCGGCATTCCCTTGGGCCCGGCGATGCCGCGCCAGGCGGCAAGCGTCCAGTCGATGCCGAGCTCTTCCTTGAGCGTCGGCACGTTGGCGAATTGCGGGTTGCGCTCGGGCGCCATCACGGCGAGGCTGCGCGCCTTGCCGGCGTCGAGCATGGCGCGCGCTTCCGGCACCGAGCAGGTGACGATGTCGATGCCGCCCGCCGCCAGATCCTGCATCGCCGGGGCGGCGCCGTTCGACGGCACCCACGGCACATGATCGGGCTTGAGGCCCATCGCCTGCATCCAGCCGGCGAGCGCCAGGTGCCAGATGCCGCCTTGGCCGGTGCCCGAGGCTTTGAATTTGCCTGGGCTGGGCTTGATCGCCGCCACCAACTCCTTGAGGTTCTTGTATGGCGAGTCGGCCTTGACTTGGACCCCCGGCGGATCGGAGTTCATCAGCGCCAACGGCGTGTAGCTGGTGCCCTTGAGATCGGTCAGCCCCTGCCAGTGCATCATGCCGATCTCGACCGTGATCATGCCGATCGTATAGCCGTCGGGCGCCGCGGTGGCGATCGCCGAGTGACCGACGACGCCGCTGCCGCCGGTGCGATTGACGACGTTGAACGGCTGCCCGAATTCCTTCTCGAGCAGCGCCGCGACGATGCGCGCCGTCGCGTCGGTGCCGCCGCCCGCACCCCACGGCACCACCACCGTCACCGGCCGCGTCGGCCATGCCGCTTGTGCGCCGGCCGGCCGTACGCCGAGTCCAGCGACCGCCGAAGCGGCCGCCGCCGAAGCTAGAAACGTCCTGCGCTTGAGCATTCGTCGGGTTCCTCCCTGGGTTAGGATCGCGGGCGTTGCCGGCGATCGCACGGAATTTTCTTCGGCCAGCCGCCGATATTCCTCTGATTGCCAGCGATTATGGTACAGCCGAACGGCCAGCTTCAAGCGCCGCCGCCGCTGATCGCCGCGCTGACCGATCGTACGTCCTCGCGCGCCGCCGCGGCGACCAACGCCAGATCGCTCGCCGAGGCGAGCATCGCGTAGCCAGCGCGCAGCAGGTCGGCGGCGCCGAAGGCGCCGAAGGGCACGATTCCTACCGGTTTGCCAACCCGGCGAATCGCCTGGAACGCGCGCTCGATCGCGCCGACGACATCGGGATGCTCGAACTCACGAAACCTGCCGAGCGATCCCGACAGATCGTTGGGACCGATGAACAGCACGTCGACGCCATCGACCGCGGCGATCGCCTCGACATTGGCCAGCGCCTTGACCGTCTCGATCTGGCAGACGATCAAGAGCTCTTCGTGCGCCCGC
>DATFES010000084.1:0-3366 GCA_035250945.1 Alphaproteobacteria bacterium
AGCCTCATAAAGGGGCGCATTGGCGCGCGAGCGGACATCGCTTCCGCCCCCGCGAATTCTTGTATTATGGCTCGGGTCGGCTACCATAACCGCCTTTCGCGCAAGCGCCGAGCGCTTGGAGCGGCGCGCAATATCGTTCGGGCCGGTGCGTCATGAGCCCGAAACGATATCGCAGCATCAGAGGAGAAGGAGAGGGGGCATGTCGAGAATGCGCAACATTCTTGGGATCGCCGCGGCCGGCGCCATCGCGTTGGCCACGGGAGCGCCGGCTTCGGCCGAACAGCTCGCTCAAGCGTCGACGACGAAGGTCGTTCTGGCGATGAGCGGCTGGACCGGGTTCGCGCCGTTTACGCTCGCCAAGGAGAAGGATCTGTTCAAGAAACACGGCGTCGATTTCGAGATCAAGAAAATGCCGCCACAGGCGCGCCACGCCGCGATGGCGGCGGGCGAGGTGCAGGCGATATCGACCACGATCGACACCCACATCGCCTATGTCGCGGCGAACGTTCCCGTGACCCAGGTGTTGATTATCGATAGCTCGACCGGCGGCGACGGCGTGCTGGTCAAGGGCACGATCAAATCCTTCGCCGACCTCAAGGGCAGGAATGTCGGCGTCGATAATCCGGGCGCGGTTTCGAATTTTTGGTTCCACTATCTTCTCAAGAAGAACGGCATGTCGATCAAGGACGTGAAGGTCACGAATCTCGGCCCGCAACCGGCCGCCAACGCCTTCGCGGCCGGCCAGGTCGACGCCGCCGTGACCTACGAGCCGTACATGTCGGGCGCACTGAAGGCGGTGCCGGAGGGCAAGATCATCGTTTCCTCGGCCGAAACGCCCGGCGTGATCATCGATACGCTCGCCTTCCAGCCCGACTTCATCAAGAAGAACCCCAAGGTCGTGCAAGGCGTAATCGCCGCCTGGTTCGAAGCGCTTGAATTGGTCAAAAAGAATCCCGCCGATTCGAACCGAATCATGGGCGCCGACGTCAAGCAGAGCGCCGATGACTTCGCGAAATCGGCGGCGCGTGTCACCTGGTACGACAAGAAGGCCAACCAGGACTACTTCGCCAAGACGATGCAGCCGTTTATGAAGGATGCGGCCGGCATCCTGCTCGAATCGGGCGTGATCAAGAAGATGCCGGACCTCTCGCAATTGGCCGACGCGAGCTTCATCAAGTAACGCCGGCAGCGGCGGCGGTTCCCTTGTTCGAGCCGCTGAAACCCGTACCCCCGGGGCGACGCGTCGCCCTGGGGGTGCTTTTCTTCATCCTGTTCGTGCTCATGTGGGCGGGGGCGACCTTTGGCGGACTGGTCAAGCCGCTGTTTCTCGCCGATCCGTTGCGCACCGTCGAGGCCGGCTACTCGCTCATTGTCGAGTTCGGATTTCTCGCCGATATCGGGGTGACGATCTGGCGTGTCGTCGGCGGCTTCGTCATCGCCGCCGCGGTCGCCGTGCCGCTCGGCATCCTGATGGGCGCCTTCAAGCCCATCGAAGCGTTCTTCGAGCCGTTCGTTTCCTTCGCACGGTACTTGCCGGCCTCGGCCTTCATTCCGTTGCTGATCTTGTGGGCCGGCGTGGGCGAGGCGCAGAAGCTGTCGGTGATATTCATCGGCTCGGTGTTTCAGATCGTGCTGATGGTCGCCGTGATCGTCGGCTCGACGCGCATGGATCTGGTCGAAGCCGCCTATACGCTGGGGGCGCGGCCATCGGGGATCGTTCGGCGCGTCCTGCTGCCTTCGGCGGCGCCGCAGATCGCCGAGGCGCTGCGTCTCGTTCTCGGCTGGGCGTGGACATACGTCATCGTCGCCGAATTGATCGGCGCATCATCCGGCATCGGCCACATGATCATGGATTCGCAACGGCTTCTCGACACCGGGCAGATGATATTCGGCATCTTCATGATCGGCATAATCGGGCTTGTCTCCGATCTGATGTTCAAGTGGGGAAACGAGCGCCTGTTCCCCTGGTTCGCCGCCAAGTGAGCAAGCTCAAAATCGAGGGCGTTTCGCGCATTTTTCCCGGCGTATCCGGCCACGCGCCGGTGCGCGCACTCGAGCCGGTCGATCTCACCGTGGCGGACAACGATTTCATCACCATCCTGGGGCCCTCGGGTTGTGGCAAGTCGACGTTGCTGCGCATCGTCGCCGGCCTGACCCCGCCGTCGACCGGCCGGGTCGCGCTCGACGGCCAGACGGTCACGCGGCCCGGTCCGGACCGCGGCATGGTGTTCCAGTCCTACACGCTGTTTCCGTGGCTGACGGTGCGTGAGAACATATGTTTCGGGCTGCGTGAGAAGGGAATGCCGGTCGCCGACCAGCGCGGGCGGGCCGATTTCTTCATCGCTCGGGTCGGTCTCAAAGGCTTCGAGGATCACTATCCGAAGATGCTGTCGGGCGGCATGCAGCAACGCACCGCGCTGGCGCGCGCGCTGGCCAACGATCCCAAGATATTGCTGCTCGACGAGCCGTTCGGCGCGCTCGACAATCAGACGCGCGCCTTGATGCAGGAGCTGCTGCTCGGAATTTGGGAGGCCGACCGCAAAACGGTCCTATTCGTCACTCACGACATCGACGAATCGATCTTCCTCGCCAACCGGGTCGTGGTGATGACCGCGCGCCCCGGCCGGCTCAAATGCGACATCGCCGTCGAGCTGCCGCACCCCCGCGAGTACACAATCAAAACGACGCCGGAATTCGCCGCTTACAAGGCGCGGCTGACCGAGGAAATCCGCGAAGAATCGATCAAGGCGATGCGGCAATTCGAGCCGGTGGCCTGAGCGACCAGTAGTCGTCAATCCAACATCGGCAATCTGAGTCTCTGCTCCTTGGCGCACTGAATGGCGGTGTCGTATCCGGCGTCGGCGTGCCGCATGACGCCCGAACCGGGGTCGTTGGTCAAAACGCGCGCGAGGCGCCGCGCGGCGGCTGGCGTGCCATCGGCGACGATCACCATGCCCGCGTGCTGGGAATAGCCGATTCCGACCCCGCCGCCGTGATGGATCGACACCCAAGTCGCGCCGGAGGCGCAATTGAGGAGCGCGTTCAAGAGCGGCCAGTCGGCGACTGCGTCCGAACCGTCGCGCATCGCCTCGGTTTCGCGATTGGGGCTGGCGACCGAACCCGAATCGAGATGGTCGCGGCCGATGACGATCGGCGCCCTGAGCTCGCCCTTGGCGACCATGTCATTGAACGCAAGGCCGAGCCGCGCCCGATCGCCCAGGCCCGCCCAGCAGATGCGCGCCGGCAGGCCCTGGAATTTGATCTTGGTGCGCGCCATGTCGAGCCAGGCGTGAAGGTGCGGATTGTCGGGGATGAGCTCCTTGACGCGGCGATCGGTGCGATAAATGTCCTCGGGATCGCCCGAGA
>DATFES010000307.1:0-3318 GCA_035250945.1 Alphaproteobacteria bacterium
GGAGTAACGCCGCGCGCTCGCCTCGATAGGCAAAGGGCGGGCTCTCATCCATGTAAGCGACTTGCGCCAATTCCATCTGTAGCGCGTGGACGCCCTGCGCCGGCGCGCCGTACCGGCGCGTGATGTATCCGCCCTTGAAACGGCCATCGACGACATGGTTGAACGTCTTCGCGCCGGCGAGGACACCGGTTACTTGCTCGACCAAGCCGCCGTCGGCGCTGATACCGTCAGCCGTGCCGAGGTTGAGATCGGGCAGACGCCCGTCGAAGAATCGCGGCAGCCGGGACGCAATGGAATGCGCGTCCCAAATTACGGCCAATCCATGCCGGCGCCTGATTGCGTCGATCTCGACGGCAAGACGGCGATGGTATGGTTGCCAGAATTCATCGGCGCGGCGAGCGATCTCGTCCGCGCTTGGCGCCTGGCCCTGGCGATAAATCGCCGCGCGAGCGAATGTCGTGGTCGGAACAAGCTCGGTATTGTTGGCGCCCGGATAGAGCGCGCGACCCTCCGGATCGCGGTTTAAATCGATCACGTAGCGCGAATAGCGCGCCTTGAGTATGGACACGCCGAGCTCGGCTGCGAAATCGTATAGCAGATGAACGTGCCAATCGGTGTCGGGCAGCTCCAAGGCGTCGTCGGTAAGCCGTGCCCGCAAGGCATTGGGCAGTTCGGTTCCGGCGTGTGGAATACTGATCAGCACCGGGGTCGTCCCGGCCACGAACTCGTATGTCTCCGACATCATAGCGCCCCGCCAACGACGATTCCGCCGCGCACGATCGCCCGCGCAGGACTGCCGCCAATCCAATAGCTGAGCTCCGCCGGGTGCCCGATGTCCCAAACGACGAAATCGGCGGCTTTGGCGGCCTCGAGCGTCCCCAGTTCATCGGCGAGGCCGAGCGCCGCAGCAGCATTGCACGTGACGCCGGCCAGCGCCTCGGCAGGCGTAAGGCCGAACAGCGTGCAAGCCATGTTGAGCATGAGCAGCAGCGAGCGCGCCGGGGATGACCCGGGATTGCTGTCGCTGGCGATGGCTATCTTTACGCCATGACGCCGAAACGCTTCGACCGGAGGCAGCTTTTTTTCTCGCAGGAAATAGAACGCGCCGGGCAGCAATACCGCCACCGTTCCTGCCGCGGCCATCGCGCGGACTCCATCCTCATTGGTGTGCTCGAGATGGTCGGCCGACAACGCGCCGAACTGCGCCGCAAGCGCCGCGCCATTCGAGTCCGAAAGCTGATCTGCGTGCAGCTTGACCGGCAGTCCGCGGGCCTGCGCCGCGGCAAAAACGGTCATTGTCTGCAAAGCGTTGAACCCGATCGTTTCCATGAAGGCGTCGACCGCGTCGGCGAGATTTTCGCGCGCGACCGCCTCCAGCATGGGTCCGGCGACCAAGCGGATGTAGTCGTCTTGCCGTCCTTCGTATTCGGGCGGCAGCGCATGCGCGCCGAGAAACGTCGTCTTAACCGTCACCGGATTGCGCCGCGCGAGTTGGCGCGCGACGCGCAACATCTTGCATTCGCTCGCGACGTCGAGGCCGTATCCCGACTTGATCTCGACCGTCGTTACGCCCTCGGACATCAGCGCGCGCAGCCGCGTCTCGGCCTCGAGAATCAACTGCCCTTCGCTCGCGGCGCGCGTGTCGGCGACCGTGGACCGGATGCCGCCGCCGGCGCGCGCGATCTCGGCGTAGCTGGCGCCTTTCAAACGCTGTTCGAACTCTCCGGCGCGCTCGCCTGCGAACACGAGATGCGTGTGGCAATCGACAAGGCCCGGGCATATCCAGCGGCCACCAAGGCGATGCGTCACTTTGGCCTCGCATTGCGGCAATTCGGCGCGCGGCCCGATCCAGGCGATACGGCCGTCCCTCACCGCGATCGCGGCATCGAGCGTCGCGCCGTAATCGTCGCCGCCGGCTGCCATCGTCGCCGCGTTTGCCTCAAGCCACAACGTGTCCCACACGATCAAGTTGCCCTCTTTTTCTTGGCCCAATTCCATACGTCTTGCCACACGCGGCGCGGGCGGGCATTAAAGGCGGCCGAGCCATCTGTATCTACCCCAGCAACGGACGACCCGTCGATGCCGAGTTACTTGATGCCGCTCGCCTTGCTGCCCGACGGTTGGGTCGAAAACGTGCGCATCGAGACGACGCAAGCAGGCGATATCGCCGCCCTCGCCAGCGGCGCCGTTGCGAACGGCGCGGAGACGATCGCTGGTATCGTCGTTCCCGGAATGGTCGATGTCCACTGCCACGCCTTTCAGCGGGCGATGGCCGGACTCGCCGAGCGAGCAGGACCCGACGGCGACAACTTCTGGAGCTGGCGCGAAGTGATGTACCGCTTCCTCGCCCGGCTGTCGCCGGACGACGTCGAGGCGATCGCCGCCCAGCTTTACGTCGAGCTCCTGAAGCAGGGCTATACCACGGTCGCCGAGTTTCATTACCTCCACAACGACCCCGACGGGAATCCCTACGCGGAGCCGGCCGAGCTCGCCGAGCGCATTCTCGCCGCCGCCGGCGCATCTGGAATTGGCCTGACGTTGCTTCCGGTTCTCTACCAGTCGTCGAATTTTGGCGTTCATCCTCCGACGCCAGGACAACGTCGGTTCGTCATGACGACCGAGCGATTTAACGTCCTGGTCGAGCGACTGGTGCGCCGACACCGCCGCGATCGCCAAGTGCGAATCGGCGTGGCGCCGCATTCGTTGCGCGCGGTGCCGCCGATCGCGCTCAATGAGAGCGTCGCGGCGCTGGCTGCATTAGACGACACCGCGCCAATCCACATCCACGCCGCCGAGCAGACCAAGGAGGTTGACGATTGCCTTGCATGGAGCGGTAAACGCCCGGTCGAATGGCTGGTCGAGCACGCGAATATCGATCGGCGCTGGTGCCTTGTGCATTGCACGCACATGAGCGACGCCGAAACCGCGGCACTGGCCGCCAGCGGCGCGGTCGCCGGCCTTTGTCCCACGACCGAGGCTAACCTCGGCGACGGCCTGTTTCCGCTTCCGGCGTATCTCTCCGCTGGCGGGCGATTTGCCATCGGCACCGACGCAAACGTCGCCACGAGCCCAGTCGAGGAAATGCGCTGGCTCGAATACGCCCAGCGCCTGTCTGCTCGCGCGCGCAATCGCACCGAGAAGGTCGTTGGCGCCTCGACCGGCGCCTATCTGTTCCGCCGCGCGCTTGCCGGCGGAACGCAGGCCGCCGGGCGTGCCGTGGGTGAGATTGCGGTTGGACGGCGAGCCGACTTCGTGGTCCTCGACGGCGAGCACCCATCGCTCGTCGGCCGTCGCGGCGATCAGATTCTCGACTCCTGG
>DATFES010000364.1:0-9470 GCA_035250945.1 Alphaproteobacteria bacterium
GAACGCGTCCACATCGAGCGTGTTCCACGGCAGCTTGTTCGGCGCCCATCCGGGATCGCGCGAGGCATCGTAAATCTGCGCCAGCTTCGGCGTCTCGACCCGCCACTCGAGCGGAAAAATGTTTCCTTCCTTGAACGGCGGGGGCTCGCGCGTTCCAAAAAGTATGGTCGTCGCATCAGGCGCGGCGAGCGGATTCGACGGTGGCGCGGCGAGACTGGAGGCCAGGGTGTCCACGGTTTTCGCCGCGCGTCCGGGCATGGTCGTCACTCCTTGCATCAGGTTGGCCGGTCAAAATATTCGCTGACCGAGTGGTCAGTAAACTATATTCCCCGGATCCGAACCTGACGAATCAATAACTACAGTTAATGTGATTTCTCAGGACTCATCTATATCGTATGCTGTACCGGTTATTTCGACGATACTTTAACTCTCACGTATGAGGTAATAAGGCTATTCAGACCACCCGCAACTATGGCAGTTTCCACGCAATGAAGGCTGATTCTGGCGAATCGCTCTGCCCGCCGACCTCCGGCGCGCGGAAATGGGCGTTATTTCTCGACGTCGACGGCACCCTGCTCGATATCGCAGCGACCCCCGAGACGGCGAAGGTGCCCGACGACCTCCCGGGAACTTTACTGCGCCTCTCGGGTTGGCTCGACGGCGCCGTAGCTTTGGTGAGCGGCCGGGCGTTGGCGGATATCGATCGCATGTTCTTCCCGCTTTGCTTGCCTGCGGCAGGCCAGCACGGCGCCGAGCTGCGGCCGATTCGGGGCGGCGTGCATGAAGCGCCCGGCGCACGTGAACGCCTCGATGCGATCCGCGCGCTGGTGAGGCAAAAGTTCGCAGCGTTGAACGGCGTTTTGATCGAGGACAAAGGGATGAGCGTCGCGGTCCATTATCGTCTTGCGCCTGAGCACGGGCCTTACGTACGCGCGGCGGCCGAAGAATTGATCCGGCCCCACGCGGCCACGACGTCCCTGCTCCATGGCAAAGCGCTCGTGGAGTTCAAGCCGCGAGCGATCTGCAAGGGAACCGCCGTCGTCGCGTTGATGAACGAACCGCCGTTTCGCGAACGCGTTCCCGTTTTCGTCGGCGACGATCGAACCGACGAAGACGGTTTCGTAACCGCCGCCCGGCTCGGCGGGCTCGCGATTCGCGTCGGCGACGGACCGGGGCGCGATGCTCCATGGTATTTCGCCACGCCCGATGCGCTCCGGGCCTGGCTCGCTCGCCTGCCGGACCGCCCGGCCGATGCACCGGCGCGGGGAGCCGCATGATCATGCGCGACCTCAATCTTGCGGTGATCGGAAACTGCATCATCGGCGCGCTGATCGACCGCGCCGGCCGCTATGTCTGGTCGTGCTTCCCTCGTCTCGACGCCGATCCGATATTTTGCAACTTGCTGAAGAACGGCGATCCCGCGCGCGAGCACGGCTTCTTCGAGATCACGGTCGAGAACCTCGCCAAATGCGAGCAGTCCTATCTCGCCAACACGGCGATCTTGATTACCGTCTTGACCGACAGCCACGGCAATGCGTTGCGGGTTTTAGATTTCGCGCCGCGTTTCAAGCAGTACGAGCGCATATTCCGGCCGACGATGCTCATTCGCCGCGTCGAGCCGCTTGCCGGCCGCTGTCGAATTCGAGTCAAGCTGCGCCCGGCGTTCAGTTACGGCGCGCTGACGCCGACGCGCACGCTTGGCAGCAATCACATTCGCTACACCACTCCCGCGGGCGCCATCCGGCTTTCGACCGATGCGCCTATTTCGTACGTCGCCGAGGAATCCGCCTTTGTCCTCGATGAGCCGCTCAATTTCGTCATCGGTCCGGACGAGACCTTTCCGGGATCGATCAACGGCATCGCGCGCGATTTTCTCGAACGCACCGAGGACTACTGGCGCGAATGGTCGCGTTACCTCTCGGTGCCGTTCGAGTGGCAGGAGGCGGTCATCCGCGCCGCCGTCACGCTCAAATTGTGCAGCTTCGAGGAAACCGGCGCCATCGTCGCGGCGATGACGACGTCGATCCCCGAGGAGCCGGGCACCGGCCGGACGTGGGATTACCGGTACTGCTGGCTTCGCGACGCGTATTTCGTCGTCCACGCGCTCAACCGTCTCGGCGCGACGCGGACGATGGAGGACTACATTCGATACATCACGAACGTCGCGGCGCTCGATCCCGGCGGCAATCTGCGGCCGGTTTACGCGATCCTGCCCGATGCGCCGCTCGACGAGCGGATCGTCGACAGCCTGCCAGGTTATCGCGACATGGGACCGGTGCGTATCGGCAATGGCGCATGGAGTCAGGTCCAGAACGACAGCTACGGCAGCATCGTGCTCGCGGCGGCGCAGATGTTCTTCGACCAACGATTGCCACAGATGGGCGATATCGAGCTTTTCCATCGCCTCGAAAGACTCGGCGAGCGGGCGGTCGATGTCGCCTTCACGCCCGACGCCGGGCTGTGGGAGTACCGGACCAAGGCGCGCGTGCACACGCATTCGGCGGTCATGTGCTGGGCGGCGGCGAACCGCTTGTCGATGATCGCCGGCCGCGTCGGCCAAAGCGAGCGGCTCGCGCATTGGCACACGCACGCCGATCGGATCCGCCGCGAAATTCTCGCGCGCGCCTGGAATCCGCAAATCGGCAGCTTCGTCGATACGTTCGACGGCGGAGAAGTCGACGCCAGCCTCCTACTCCTTGCCGAGATCGGTTTCGTACGGCCCGACGATCCGCGTTATCTCGGCACCGTCGCGGCGATCGAGAAGCAGCTCAAGCGCGGCCGCCATCTCTTGCGTTACAACGGCGCCGACGATTTTGGCGCCCCGACGATGTCGTTCACCATCTGCACGTTCTGGTACATCGAGGCGCTGGCGGCCGTCGGTCGACGCGACGAGGCGCGCGACATCTTCGAGCACATGCTGGCAAGCCGAAACCATGTCGGGCTGTTGTCCGAAGACCTCGATCCGACGACCGGAGAGCTGTGGGGTAATTTCCCCCAATCCTATTCGATGGTCGGCCTCATCCTCAGCGCCATGCGACTCAGCAAGACCTGGGAGGAGTCGGTATGGCGCGTCTCGTGATCGTATCCAACCGGGTGTCGCTGCCCGGCGAGCGGATCTCGCGCGCCGGGGGCCTCGCGGTCGGCCTGCGCGAGGCGCTGCGCAAATACGGAGGCGTGTGGTTCGGCTGGAGCGGCGTCGTCAGCGATGAGCCTTTGGCGGCGCCAAAGATCGTCGAGGCCGGCAAAACCATCTTCGCCACCGTCGATCTCGCCAAAAAAGACCATGACGAATACTACAGCGGCTATGCCAACAGCAGCCTGTGGCCGCTATTTCACTACCGTGTCGGTCTGATCGAATTCCGGCGCGATGCCTTCGCGGGTTATCAGCGAGTGAACGCGATGATGGCGCGCATGCTGAAACCGCTTCTTAAACCGGATGACCTGATTTGGGTCCACGATTACCACTTGATTCCCTTCGCCGCGGAGCTGCGCAAGCTGGGCGTGACCAATCGCATCGGCTTCTTTCTTCACACGCCGTTTCCGCCGGCGCAGGTGCTCGTCGCGCTCCCGGCCCACGAGGCTTTAATGGAGGCAATGTGCTCGTTCGATCTGGTGGGATTTCAGACCTCGAACGATGTGCGCGCGTTCTCCGATTATATCGTCCACGATGCGCATGGCCGGTTCCTTCCCGACGGCAGCTTCTCGGCCTTCGGTCACGCCGCACGCGCCGCGGCGTTTCCGATCGGCATCGACGCCGACCAATTCACCACGCTTGCCCGCGAGGCCGCCAACGCGAGCGAAACGACGCGGCTCAAGAGTAGTCTCGTCGGGCGCGACCTCATCATCGGCGTCGACCGCCTCGACTACAGCAAGGGGCTGCCGAACCGTTTCGACGCCTTCGAGCGCATGCTCGAGCGATGGCCGGAGCATCGCGCCAAGGTCACCTTGCTGCAGATCGCGCCGCCATCGCGCACCGACGTCGCCCAGTATCGCGCGCTTCGCCGCCAGCTCGAATCGGCGGCGGGTCGAATCAACGGCAAATATGCCGAATTCGACTGGCAGCCGATCCGTTATCTCAATAAGAGCTTCGCCCGCGGCCAGCTCGCTGGATTCCTGCGCATCAGCCGCGTCGGTTTGGTCACGCCATCGCGCGATGGGATGAACCTCGTCGCCAAGGAATACGTCGCGGCGCAGAATCCCGACAGTCCGGGCGTGCTTGTTCTCTCGCGCTTCGCCGGCGCGGCGCGCGAGCTCGACACCGCGCTGATCGTCAATCCCTACGACGTCGACGACATCGCCGAGGCGCTCCATCACGCCCTCGTCATGCCGATGGACGAGCGCATCCAACGTTGGCGGGCCATGGATCGCGTCGTACGCCGAAATACGATCTTCACTTGGCGCGAGGGCTTCATCGCCGCGCTGAGCGCACTTTCGGCAGCGGCCTGAATTACCGCAGCGAGAGTGCGATTCACGAGTACGAATCACCGCTTACGCCTTTCGCCCTTCGACGGGCCCAGGGCGTGGACTGATAAACATGCCCTCATGTTGGCGCAGCGCATGCGCCGCGCACTCATCCTGAGCGGCCGGCCTCCCCTTCGACACGCTCAGGGTGAGGCCGGCCGTCGAAGGACGAACCATGAGGGCGCGCAACATGCTCGGATTTGAAGCGGCCGGCCTCTAGGCGGCGGCGAAATCGACCAGGCCGCGCGCCGTTTCGCGATCGTAACCCTTGCTCGCCTGAAGAAGCTGCTTCGTGTAGGGATGCTTCGGGGTTTCGGAACGCAGCGCACCGACATCGAGCGATTCGACGATGCGGCCGCCGTTCATCACCGCAACGCGCTCGCACATATGCGCGACGATGGCGAGATTATGCGTCACCAGGAGGTAGGTGAGGCCGCGCTCGCGCCGCAATCGCTGCAGTAGGTTTAGAATCTCGGCTTGCACCGACACGTCGAGCGAAGACGTCGGTTCGTCGAGCAACAGCACGCGCGGCTCGAGGATGAGCGCGCGGGCGATGGCGATGCGTTGGCGCTGCCCCCCCGAAAGCTGATGTGGATATCGATAGCGAAACCGGGATCCGAGCCCGACTTCGTCGAGCGCCTGCTCGATGCGCCGATCGGCGGCGTCGAGGCTGTGGATCGCGATCGGCTCGACGAGGATGCGATCGACGGTGTGGCGCGGATGGAGCGAACCATACGGATCCTGGAACACCATCTGGACCCGTTTGTAGAAGGCGCGATTGCGATGGCGCCCTTGTCGCTGGCCGGCGAGCGTGATCGCTCCGCTCCAGTGGTCGATCAAGCCCGCGACGGCGCGCAATACCGTCGATTTACCCGAGCCGGACTCGCCGACGAGGCCGAACGACTCGCCTTCGCCGACGCAAAACGTCGCCTCGCGCACCGCACGCACCGCGCTTGCATGCCGGCCGAACGTGACCGAGAGGCTTTCGACGTCAATCATCGGCGCATATGCTCGACCGGCTCCAACCACGCCGGGTCGCGTTTCAGCACCGCGAGCTCGCGGCCGCAGTCGTCGATCCGCGGCAGCGCCGCCAGCAAGCCTTGCGTGTAGGGATGCCGCGCGGCGGCCAACTCGCTGGCCCGGCACTCCTCGACGATGCGTCCGCCATACATCACCAGCACGCGGTCGCAGAAGGAGGCGACGAGGTTGAGATCGTGACTGATGAATATCAGCCCCATCCCCCGCGCGGTTACCAGATCGTCGACGATCGACAGGACCTGCATCTGGACCGTGACATCGAGCGCCGACGTCGGCTCGTCGGCGATCAAGAGGTCGGGCCCCGGAATCAGCATCATGGCGATCATCGCGCGTTGACCCATGCCGCCCGAGACTTCGTGCGGATAGGCATCGAAAACGCGCTCGGGGTCGCGAATGCGCACCGTCTTCAGCATCTCCAGCGTGCGCGACCGGGCCTCGCGGCGCGTGGCGTCATGATGGACCAGGTAGGCTTCGGCGATCTGGTTGCCCACGGTCATCACCGGATTGAGCGAGAATTTCGGATCCTGCATCACCATGGCGATGCGCGCGCCGCGGATGCGTCGCATCGACCGCTCGTCGATTCCGATTAGGTCGACACCGTCGAACTCGAGGCGTCGCGCCGCTACCCGTCCCGGCGCGGCGACGAGACGAAGGATCGCCCTGCCGGTGACCGATTTCCCCGATCCCGATTCGCCGACGATCCCCACCTTCTCGCGGGCGAGCGAAAAGCCCACTCCGCGGACCGCGTGAATCGTCCCCACCGGGCCGGCGAAATCGACCCGTAAATCCTCGACCGCCAGCAACGGCCGATCCGGCGACGGCGCGTTCATCGCTGCTTGGGATCGAGCACGTCGCGCAGCCCGTCGCCAAGAAGATTGAATCCCAGGCTGACGACGAAGATGGCGAGGCCGGGCATCGTGGCGACCCACCACTGATCGAGTATGAACTTGCGGCCCGCCGAAATCATCGCCCCCCACTCGGGCGACGGCGGCTGCGCGCCAAGGCCGAGAAAACCGAGGCCGGCGGCGGTCAAGATGATCCCGGCCATATCGAGCGTCACGCGCACGATCACCGAAGGCAGGCAGAGCGGGATGACGTAGCGCCCGATGATTCGCCCCCGCGACGCTCCCTGGACACGCGCGGCGGCGATGAAATCGCTGCCGCGGATGGTGATCGTCTCGGCGCGCGCGATCCGCGCGTAGGGCGGCCATGCGGTGAGCGCGATGGCGATTACCGCGTTCTCGATTCCGGGCCCGATCGCGGCGACGAATGCGAGCGCCAGGATCAGCCGCGGAAACGCGAGAAAGACGTCGGTCACCCGCATCAGCGCGGTCTCGAGCCAGCCGCCGATATAGCCTGCGATCGTGCCGACCAGCAGGCCGACGGGCGCGACGAGGATCACCACCAAGACGACGATGGTGAGCGTGATGCGCGCACCGTGCACCACGCGCGAGAAGATGTCCCGGCCCAGCTCGTCGCTGCCGAACCAGTAGGCGGCGCCCGGCGGTTGGAGCCGCGCGGTCAGATCCTGCGTCACCGGCGAATGCGTGGCGATCCACGGCGCCAGCGCAGCCACGGCGAGCAGCGCCAGCACGATGGCGAGTCCGACCATCGCCAACGGGTTGGCGCGAAACGCGCGCCAGGCGAGATACGCTTGGCCGAGGCGCGCCTGCAGTCGCGAGGCCGGCGTATCGGCGAGCAGCCATTCGCGCGTCGGCGGCGGCGAATCGAGCCGCGCGCTCATCGCGCCCTCGGGTCGAGGATCCGATACAGCACGTCGGAAAGAAGATTCAGGCCGGTGAACACGACGCCGACGACGACCGTTCCGCCGAGCACGGCGTTCATGTCGGCGTTCAGCAGCGAATTGGTGATGTATTGCCCAAGGCCGGGCCAGGCGAACACCGTCTCGGTCAGCACCGACCCCTCGAGCAGATTGGCGTAGGAAAGCGCGACAACGGTGACCAGGGGCACCATGACATTGCCCAGCGCATGACGCCACACCACGCGACGCTCCGACAGGCCCTTGACGCGCGCCGTGGTGATGTACTCCTGGCGAAGCTGTTCCAGCATGAAGCTCCGCGTCATGCGGCTGATGTAGGCGAGCGAGAAATAGCCGAGGATCGACGCGGGGAGGATGACGTGCGCAAAAGCGTTGCGAAAAACGTCCCATTCCCTGGCGAGCGCGCTGTCGATCAGTATGACGCCGGTAACCGTTTTGACGAGGTCGTCATAGGCGACGTCGAGACGACCCGGCCCGGCGACCCAGCCGAGGCTGGCGTAGAACAGCATCAGGCCAACGAGGCCGAGCCAGAACACCGGCACCGAATACCCGACCAGACCCACGACGCGGACAGCCTGATCGATCCAACGGTCGCGGTGGACCGCCGCGAGCACCCCCAGCGGCACGCCGAAGGCGACCCCGATGATCGTGGCGATTGTCGCCAGTTCGAGGGTCGCCGGAAAATACCGCGCGATGTCGACGACGACGGGATTCGAGGTCAGGACGGACCGGCCGAAATCGCCCTGCACCGCCTTGATCGCATAGAGATAGAACTGCCGCCACAAGGGTAGATCGAGGCCGAGTTCTTGACGCACCCGCTCGTAGACCTCGGCCGGCGCGCGGTCGCCGACCGCGGCCAACACCGGATCGATCGGCACGACGCGGCCGATAAGGAAGGTGACCAGCAGCAGGCCGAAAAACGTCAGCGCGACTGTGACGAGGACGCCGAGCGCCGCCGCCGCCCCGGCGGATGCCGAGGACGGCGACGACCGGCGCTTTCGGACGAAGGAACCGAGCGAGAACCGCAACGGAGCGTCAGTTCTTCACGATGTCCTTGTAGTAATTGTTGTCGAAGCTCGGACCGATGACGATGCCGCTGACGTTGGTCCGGTGGACCCAGTTCTCGATCTCCTGAAACATCATGACGAACGGCGACGATTGCTGATGGGCGCGCTGCAGTTCTTGGTATGTCGCTTCGCGCTTCTTGGCGTCGCGCTCGACCACCGCGCCGGCGGTCTGCTTCGTCATTTCGGGAATATCCCATGAATTCCGCCAAGCCAGCGTTTTCGACTTCGCATTGTCGGAATTGTCTTCGTTCATTGCGAAGGTCTCGGCATTGGTGTGCGGATCCTGATAGTCGGGGCCCCACTGGCCGATATAGATGTCGTGATTGCGCGCCCGGTATTTGGTCAGCGTTTGCTTGCCGTCGCCCGGGATGATCTCGAGCTTGACCCCGGCCTGCGCCCAGTTGGCCTGGATCGCCTGGGCGATGTCGGTGATCGGCGACGTCGAGCGCGTATCCATCGTCACCGTGAAGCCGTTCGGATAACCCGCTTTTGCCAGCAGCGCTTTCGCTTTCGCCGGGTCGAATTTGTACGGCTGGTCCTCGATCGCGCCGAGGAAGCCGATCGGCAGGAACGATTGGTGCACCTGGTGCGTCGCCGAGACGATGTTTTTCTGGATCGCTTGGTAGTCGACCAGAAGCTTGAGCGCCTCGCGCACCTCGGGCTTGGCGAGGATCGGATTCTTCTGGTTGAGGCCAAGATAGAGGATCGCGCCTTTCAGGCCGCGCTCCACCTTGATCGCGGGATTCCCCGACAGACCGTCGAGCTGGTCCTTGGTCAAGTTCCGCGCCACGTCGACGTCGCCCTTTTCGAGCAGCAGGCGCTGCGTCGCCGGCTCCTTGACGTGCCGAACGATGACCCGCTTGCTCTTCGGCGCGCCGGCGAAATGCTGATCGTTGGCCTCGAGCGTGTAGTTTTCGTTGGCCCGCCAGACGCGCAGTTTGTACGCGCCGGTGCCTGCCGAATTGGTCTTCAGCCAGTCGTTCCCGAAATCGCCGCTCTTCTCGTTGGCCATCACCGTCTTCTTGTCGACGACCGCGCCGACCGTGGCGGTCAGACAGTAATAGAAGAACGTCGGCGCGACGGGTTTCTCGGTGCGGATGACGAGCGTGCTGTCGTCGGCGGCG
>DATFES010000402.1:0-14791 GCA_035250945.1 Alphaproteobacteria bacterium
GCATTGGTGAACTTGCCGTCCGGGTAGTCCTTGCGCCGGAGCTCCTTCATGCCGAGCAATCCGCAGTAGAACTGCATCGAGCGGTCGAGATCGAGCACACGGATCATCGTGTGCAGCATGCGAAATTCGTTGGCGCGGCCGGCGGTCTGGCTGCCGGATTTGGCGGCGACAGCGGCTTCGGTCATGGCGGGTCTCCCTGGCTGAGCGGTTCCGAGGCTGGAGAGGATGCCTCAGAGGACGCCGGCAGCCAACCGGCTAAATTCCCTAGGCCGATCGCCAAAGGCTCGCTAGATTCCGCGCCTTCACCATGCTCGTCTCGCGAAGCCGCCATTGACCCCCGCGCCGCTCCGCACCGCCGTCATCGGCTGCGGCCATTTCGGCCGCTATCACGCCGAGAAGTACGCGCGCAATCCGGCCGCGCGGTTGGTCGCGGTGGTCGACAGCGATGCGCCGCGCGCCGCCGAAACGGCGCGCAAATATGGAGCGCGGCCGCTCGGCGATCACCGCGCATTGTTCGGCGAGGTCGACGCCGCAAGCATCGTCGTGCCGACCCAGGCGCATTTCGAAGTGGCGCGCGCCTGCCTCGACGCCGGCATCCACGTCCTGGTCGAAAAGCCGATCACCGAGACCCTCGCCCAAGCCGACGAGCTTATCAAGCTCGCCGCCGCGCGGAACCGAGTGCTCCAAGTCGGTCACCTGCAGCGGTTCTTTCTCGAGCGGCTCAACGTCGACGGCCTGGTGAGCGATCCCCTCTATATCGAATCGACGCGCATCGCCCCGTTCAAGCAGCGCGGCACCGACGTCGGCGTGACGCTCGATCTGATGATCCATGACATCGACCTGATCCTCGCGCTTGTCCGCGCGCCGGTGACCATGGTCGACGCGGTGGGCGCTCCGGTGGTGTCGGCCGAAGAGGACATCGCCAATACGCGCTTGCGTTTCGCCAATGGCTGCGTCGCCAACATCACCGCCAGCCGCGTCAGCCTCAAAACCGAACGCAAAATGCGCATATTCCAGCGCGACGCCTACGTCTCGATCGACCTCCACAATCGCAAGCTCGTCGCGATGCGGCGCGGCAGCGGCAAGAGCTGGTTTCCGGGCCTGCCGCCGATCGATCGCAAGGAAACCAGCTTCGGCGAGGGCGACGATCTCGCCGCCGAAATCGACAGCTTCATCGAGGCGGCGCGAAGCGGAGGCGCGCCCCTGGTGACCGGCGAGGACGGCCGACGCGCCCTGGAGACGGCGATGCGCATCACCCAATCGCTCAAGGAGAGTCTGGCGCTCGTTGCACGTCGGTCGTGACGGCGAGGGAGGAGTCTGTCGCGATGCCCGCCGCTTCCAGCACGACCCGCGCCGCCCGATCGCTCGGAGCGGGCCCGCTGACGCCCAGCTTTGCGCGCACTTCATGCCATCCGGCGATCTGGCTGCGCCGCGCCTCGGCGTCGTCGAGCAGACGGCCGACCTCGGCGACCAGCCGATCGACGGTGCAATTCTCCTGCATCAGTTCCGGCGCCACCAGGCGGCCGGCGACGAGGTTTGGCAACGCGAAGGCGTCGACCTCGATCATCCGCCGCGCCAGAAACGCCGTAATGGGACTGGCCCGATAGGCGACGACCATCGGCACGCCGGCGACCGCCAACTCGAGCGTGGCGGTTCCCGACGTGGTGATGGCCGCCGTTGCCGCGGCAAGCGCGTCGCGCTTGTCTTCGGGCGCCCGGGCAGAAATGCACGGTGCTCCCCAGTTTTGCGTCGCCTGCGCGACGAGATCGGCGGTGCCGGCGACCACCAACGTCACGACATGGAGCGTACCATGCTGCGCATGGAGGCGACGGACGGCTTCGCCGAAAATCGGCGCCATCCGCTGCGCGAGCCCGTGGCGGCTTCCGGGAAGCACCGCCAGAATCGGCGCCTCGCCGGGGATGCCGTTGCGTCGGCGAAACACGGCGCCGTCGCGCGCCAGATTGGCATCCTCGATCGCGGGATGGCCGACATAGGTGCACGGAACGCCGACCTTGGCGAAAAACTCCGGCTCGAACGGCAGCACGACCATCAGGTGATCGATCTTGCGCGCAAGCTCGCGCGCCCGGCCAGGCCGCCATGCCCATAGCTGCGGCGCCACGTAATGAACCACCGGAATGCCGAGCTTGCGGACTTGGCCCGCGACGCGCAGCGTGAAGCTGGGCGCATCGATGGTCACAACGACGCGCGGCCGCCGCGACGCCACGGCGCGCACGGTTTCGCGCAAGCGGCCGAGAATGCGCGGCAGGCGGGGAAGAACTTCCGTCAGACCCATGACGGCGATGTCGTCGAGCGGGAACAGACTGTCGAGGCCCTCGCCGGCCATTCGCTCGCCGCCGACGCCGGAGATGCGAATCCGTCCTTGCGTGGCGCGCTTCAGCGCCGCCATCAAGCGGCCGCCAAGTGCGTCGCCGGACGGCTCCCCGGCAACGAGAAAAATGTCCGGCGCCGACGCACGCCCCGCCCGATCGGCGGTCACGGGCCGACCTTGACGCCGACGACGAAAAGCCCCGCCGCGTCGGCGGCGCGCACGACCGAACGGCGATCGATGATCAGCGATCCGCCCGCCTCGAGCGCCACGCCGCGCAGCCCGGCGTCGGCGACGCGCCCGATCGTGCCGACGCCGATCGTCGGCAGATCGACGCGACGCTCCTGGCCCGGCTTGGCGACTTTCACCAGAACGCCTCCGGCGCCCGGTCGCTGCAGCCGGGCGCAGCGCTCGACGAGCGCGTCGGTGCCCTCGATCGCCTCGAGACCCAGAACCAGCCCCTGCTGCACCACCGCCGCTTGCCCGAGGTCAAGTTTGCCGAGGGCGCGAGCGACGTCGATCCCGCGCCGGATATCGCTCCAAGCAAGATCGTCGGGCGCCACTGCGCCGCACTGCCCCTCCGGCGTGCGCAATTCATCGAGCACGTCGTCGGCGCCAACGACACGAAATCCTTCTCCTTCGAACTCGCGGACGATCGCCGACAGCAAACCGTCGTCGCCGAACGCCGCGGCGCCGACCTTGGCGATGAATCGCGCGCCGCGAAGGTCGACCTTGAGGTCGCTGAAATTCGGCCGCTTGACCGGTCCCGCGAAAACGATTTCGTCGACCGCCGCCGCGCGCAACAGCCGGAACGCCTCGCCGGCCTGACCGATGCCCACCCAGGCGTGCGGCGCGTCGGCGACGACGGCGCGGTCGGTCTGTCCCTCGAAGGCAAGGACGAAGTATTCACGGCCCGTGGCGCGGCAGGCCTCGATCATGCGCACCGGCAACTGCCCCCCGCCGGCTAGAATGCCGAGCTTAGGCCTCACGCGTGCCCCGCGGCTGGACGATCGCCCTCGCAGAATCGACTTTGATGAAGTCGACCAGTTCCATCACCGGGCGGCTGTCGGCGTAGAGCCCGGCGACGTCGGTCAGCCTCTCGGCCATCGTCCCTTCCTGGGCGAAGAGCAAACGATAGGCGGTGCGCAGCAATTGAATGTCGGTTCGCGAGAAGCCGCGGCGCTTGAGGCCGACGACATTGAGCCCCGAGAGATGCGCACGCTCGCCCATCACCAAGCCAAACGGGATGACGTCGCCCTCGACCCCGGACATGCCGCCGATCATCGCGTGATGGCCGATGCGCACGAACTGATGCACCCCGCTAAGGCCGCCGACGATCACGAAATCGCCGACCTCGACGTGGCCGCCGAGCGTCGCATTGTTGGCCATCACCACGCCGTCGCCGATCTTGCAGTCGTGCGCGACGTGCGTGCCGACCATGAAAAGCCCGCCGCCGCCGACCCGCGTCACGCCGCCGCCGCCGACCGTGCCGGGATTCATGGTGACGTGCTCGCGAATGATGTTGTTCGGGCCGATCTCGAGCCGGGTCGCCTCGCCTTTGTACTTGAGGTCTTGCGGCGGATGACCGAGCGAGGCGAACGGGTAGATCTTCGTCGCCTCGCCGATCGTCGTATGGCCGGCGACGACGACATGCGCGACCAGCTCGACGCTGGGGCGGAGCTCGACGTTACGTCCGACGACGCAGTAAGGGCCGATCTTGACGTTCTCGCCGAGGCGCGCGCCGGCGTCGACGACCGCCGTCGCGTGGATTTCCGGCATTAGCCGTCCATTATCATGGCGGCGTATGTCGCCTCCGCCACGAGCGTTCCGTCCACCTTGGCCTCGGCGCTGAATTTCCAGACTGGGCCGCGATTGCGTTCCTTGCGCACGTGAATGTGCAACGTGTCGCCCGGCGTCACGGGACGACGAAAGCGCGCGCTGTCGACGGTCATGAAATAGACCAGTTTGCCTTCGGCGTCGGGGCCCAATGTGTAGACGACGAGCACCGCGGCTGTCTGTGCCATCGCCTCGATGATCAGCACCCCCGGCATGACGGGGCGCTGCGGGAAATGGCCTTGGAAATAGGGTTCGTTGATCGTAACGTTTTTGATTCCGACCGCCGAGACGTCGGGAACCGCTTCGACGACGCGATCGATCATGAGAAACGGATAGCGATGCGGAATCATCTTCATGATCCGCTCGACGTCGAGCGACAATCCCGCCTTCTCGGCCGTCTTCGTCTCCATCGTCACTCGTCCTTCCCTCGATCGGCGCGACGGCGCGCCAACCGGCCGAGCGTGGCGACTTGGCGTCGCCATTCAACGATCGGCACCGCCGGAGATCCGCCGACCGCGGTACCCGCGGGGATATCCTTATGAACCCCGCTTTGGGCGGCAATTTGGGCGCCCCTGCCGATGGCGAGGTGCCCAGCAAGGCCGCCTTGACCGCCGATCACGACGAAATCGTCGAGTCGCGTCGAACCCGAAATGCCGACCTGCGCGACGATCACGCAACCCCGACCTAGCCGGACGTTGTGCCCGATCTGGACCAAATTATCAATGATGCACCCCGCTCCGATCATCGTGTCGTCGCTTGTTCCACGATCGATGCAGGTGTTGGCGCCGATCTCGACGTCGTCGCCGATGATGACGCGACCGAGTTGCGGCACCTTGAGGTGGCCGGCCGGGTCCATTGCGAAGCCGAACCCGTCCTGGCCAATGCGAACGCCGGGATAGATCGACACCCGCGCGCCGATGATCGCGTGGCTCAACGCGGCGCCGGCGCCGATTACGCAATCGGCGCCAAGCACCACACCCGCGCCGATCACCGCATTGGCGGCGATGCGGCAGCGATCGCCGATCTCGGCGCGCGCGCCGATCACCGCGCAGGCGCCGACATGGACGTCGGCGCCACAGCGCGCAGTCGCATCGACCGCCGCGCTCGCATGCACTCCCGGAGCGGGCCGCGTCTCGGGGTGGAAGGCCGCCGCCACGCGCGCATAAGCGCGGTATGGTTTTTCGTGCAAAAGTAGCGCCATGCCGTTGGGCGCCCGATCGGCCAACGCTGGGTGGATCAGGCACGCGCCGGCGCGGCTTGCCGCCAACGCCGCCAGATAGCGACGGTTGTCGAGGAAGCTTATCGCATCCGCATCCGCAGCCTCGAGCGATGCGATATCGCGAATCCGCCGGGCTGGATCGGCGCCCTCGGCGATCCTTGCCTCGGCGATCTTGGCCAACTCGGCGAGCGAGAAAGGACCGCGTGAAAGAAAGAACCGCGGATCAGCCATGCCGCCCCGCTCAATTCTGCGGCAGCTTGACGGCCACGTTCGGCAACTTTTGATTCACCCGGCGCAACACTTCAGGCGTGATCTCGAGCGAAGTCTGTACGACGACGACTTGCGCCTTGTGAAGCGCCAGTTTGTAGTCGCGCTCGCTGGCGATCTCGGCGACCACCTCGAACACCTTGCGCTCGACTTGCTGCATGGCTTCGTTAAAGGCCTGATCAAGATTACGCCGCTTGCCCTGCGCGCCCTGTTGAGCCTCGCCCACCTTTCGCTCGAGCTCACGCCGCTTCTGGGCGAACGCCTCGGGGGTGAGGATGGCGCGCTGGCGCGCAAGCTCCTCGTCGGCGGCGCGAAGGTCCTTTTCCTGCTTGGCGATTTCGGCTTGGAACGAGGCGCGCTGCTTTTCGAACTGCCCGCGTATGCCTTGCGCCGCCGTCGAATCGCGCAGCACGAGCAGGATGTCGACGACGACGAACGGCGTGCCGTTGGGCGGCATCTCGAAGGGCGCGGCAGGCGCCGCCGCGGGGCGCTGTTGCGGTTGCTGCGGGGAGCGCTGCGCCGGCCGTTGCTGCTGCTGTTGGGCAAACGCCGGGGGAACCGCGATCCCGATCAGCAGCGCCGCCGCCATCGCCGCCGCTGCGAGTCGTCCAATACCGTGATCGATCATCTACGAATCCTTCACATTAGAAGCGGGAGCCAAAGCTGAAGCGAAAAAGCTCGTCCTTGTCGAAATCCTCTTTCTTGACCGGCTGGGCCACGCTGATCCGGATCGGACCAAACGGCGACCGCCACACCGCGCCGACGCCCACCGATACCCGTATCGAGCTGACGTCCACCACCTCGGGCCCGACGCTGTCGGTATTCCACAACGATCCGAAATCACTGAATAGCGTGGTTCGAACCCCGAGCTCCTTCGGCAGGCCCGACGGGAAGGTAATCGCGACCGAGCCAATATAGAACTGATTGCCTCCAAGCGCGTCGGTCGTGGTGATGTCGCGCGGCCCGATGCCGGCGGTCTCGAAACCACGCAAAGTCTCGCCGCCAATATAGAATCGATGCTGAATTCGCACATCTTCGCTGTTAAGTCCGAAAAGATAGCCCACTTCCCCGGAAACGCTTGCCACCCATTGATCGGCGATTGGGAAATAATAGCCTCCGGCCAGCCGGTTACGCGAGAACGCGACGTCGCCGATACCGCCTGGGGCGACGTCGGTGCTGAGCCGCACAAAGTACCCCTCGGTCGGGTCGAAGCGGTCGTCCCGTCGGTCATATAAGAGGTCCTGGCCCAAGATCGAGCTCAACGTCGTTCCCTCTTGCTCGCGAATGAGCCTTGACGCGGTCGGATCGATGTCGGTGATCGTGTCCTCGCGCAACGTATAGCGGAGCGTTTGGCGCAGATTCTCGGTGATTTGATATCCGGTCCGCAACCCGAACCCGGTGGTTTCCTGGTCGTACCCGGCCTCGTCCTGAAAATCGCGAATGATGCGAAATATGTCGAAACCCGCCGACATGTTGCGATCGAGAAAGTACGGCTCGGTAAAGCTGAGGTCGATCTCTTGGCGGCGCTGCGACAGGACGAAACCGAGTCGCAGATCTTGCCCGCGGCCGAGCAGATTGCGCTCGCGTATCGCAATATCGGCAAGCGCGCCGTCGGCGGTCGAGAAGCCGACGCCGAACGACAACTCGCCGGTCGAACGTTCTTGCACGTCGACGTTGATCACCGTGCGATCGGGGGCGTCGCCAGCCACATTGGTGACGTCGACCTTTTCGAAGAACCCGAGATTGCGGATTCGCTGGCGCGAGCGGCGAAGTTTCGCGGTGTTGAACGCGTCGCCCTCGACCAGCCGAACCTCGCGGCGTATCACCTTGTCGAGCGTTCGGACATTGCCGGTGATGTTGATGCGCTCGACGTAGACCCGCGGTCCTTCTTGGATGTCGTAGGTGATCGAGATCGTCCGCGCCTCGCGGTCGCGGTTGATGCGCGGCCGCACGTCGACGAACGCGTAACCCAGCGTGCCGATTTCGTCGGTGAGTCGAGTGACCGAACGTTCGACCGCCTCGGCATCGTACCAGTCGCCTTCGCGCGTAACCAAATTGCCGCGCAATCGCTCCGGCTCGAGGTCCTTGAGCCGCGAGATGATTTCGATGCCTCCGAAGCGGTATCGCTCGCCTTCCTCCAGCGTAAATGTGATGAAGAATCCCTCGCGATCGGGCGTCAGTTCGGCCACCGCCGAAACAACGCGAAAATCGGCGTAACCGTTCTTGAGGTAATGCCGCCGCAGAAGATCGCGGTCGAACGACAGCCGATCGGGATCATACGTGTCGTCGCTCGAAAGTATTCGATACCACCGGCTTTCCTTGGTCTGGATGACATCGCGCAGACTGCTGTCGCTGAACCGCGCATTGCCGACGAAATTGATCCGCTCGACCGACGTCACCTGCCCTTCGTTGATTTCGAACACCAGGTCGACGCGATTTTGCGGAAGTTGAATGACCTTTGGCTCGACGGTCGCGGCGAAGCGTCCGCTACGGCGGTAAAGGTCGAGAATTCGCTTGACGTCCGCCTGCACCTTGGCCCGCGTATAGACCACGCGTGGCCGCAACTGCACCTCCTTGTTCAAGATCTCGTCCTCGACCCGGCGATTGCCTTCGAAGGCGATGCGATTGATGATCGGGTTCTCGACCACGTTGACCACGACGCGGTCGCCGTCGCGGCGTATCGTCACGTCGGCGAACAAGCCGGTTCCGAAAAGCGCCTTCAACGAACGGTCGAGCTGCTCGACGCTCGCCCGATCACCCGGCCGAATCAGCATATAGGAACGGATGGTTTCCGGATCGATGCGCTGCGTTCCCTCGACGACGATCTCGCGCACCGGCGCGTCGCTTTGCGCATTGGCCGATGGAATATGGAGGAAAAAGACGGCGCCGAGCGCACAGGCCGCGGACAGAAATAGGCGACGCACTGCCCGTGCGATGCGTGGCTCCACGTAGTCTCCCCCTTCTCCCCGCCCCTTGAATCGACTTCGCTAGGATGCAAGCTCGACCAAATATTGTACAACGCGCAATTGCACCAAATCGTTCCACGTCGCGAAGATCATCAGGCAGAGCACCAGGGCGATGCCGATGCGAAAACCGTACTCCTGCGCGCGCGGACCCAACGGCCGTCCCCGGGCCGCTTCGAACGCATAAAACAAAAGATGCCCGCCGTCCAGCATCGGAACAGGAAAAAGGTTGATCAATCCAAGATTTATCGACAGCACGGCGGCAAACACGACGAGCGAGGCAATGCCCCCTTTGGCGACCTCGCCCGACATCTGAGCGATACGAATCGGCCCACCCAGCTCCTCGGTCGTCCGGCGGCCAGAAATCATCTGGCCGACCGCCCGCAATGTTCCGACGGTCTGGCTGTACGTTTCATGCGTGGCCCGCCACAACGATTCCGCCGGGCCGTGCTGGACGAAGGCGACCCGGCCGCCGCGAATGCCGAGCCGCGCCACGCGCTGTCGGTTGCCGAGCCGGTCGGTTTCCTCGACGACCGTCGGCGTCACGGTGACCGTCAGCTCGCGCCCGTCGCGCAGCAAGGTGATGTCGAGCGGGCGGTCGAGGTTGAGCTGGACGATGCGCTGAATCTGCTCGAAGCGCTCGATCGATTCGCCGTCGATCCGCGCGAAAACGTCGCCTTCCTTGATGCCGGCCCGTTCGGCCGCGCTGCCTTCCATCACTCCGCCTACATCGGGAGGAGTGAACGGCTGGCCGACCGAGGCGAACAACAGGGTAAAAATAACAATGGCAAAGAGAAAATTCGCGATCGGCCCGGCGGCGACGATCGCCGTACGTTGACCAAGCGATTTATAATGGAACGACACCGCGCGTTCCTCGGGCGACATGGTCTGCGTCGCCTCGCCAGGCCGGCTCGCCACGTCGGCGTCGCCGAACATCTTGACATAGCCGCCAAGCGGAATGGCGCTGAACTTCCACCGTGTGCCGGCGCGGTCGGTCCACCCGAAGATTTCCGGGCCGAATCCGATCGAAAATACGTCGACGCGCACGCCGTTGCGACGCGCCACCCAATAGTGACCGAGCTCATGGACGAAGACCAACGCGGTGAGCACGATCAGAAAAGGAACGAGATAACCGAATGCGCCGCCCAAGAATTCCATCCACGTCGTCCTTACGTTATGTTCGAATCGTCCGCCCGCTGCGGCGCAAGCGCTCGGTCACGCAGGAATCGCCTCGCTGGCGATGCGCCGCGCTTCCTCGTCGAGGGCGCGGATATCGGCGAGCGACCCCGGTGCGCTCGCCGGTAGACGATCCAGCGTCCGAGCGACCACCTCGATGATATCGAGGAAGCGGATTCGTCGCTCAAGAAATCCAGCCACCGCGATCTCGTTGGCGGCGTTCAGAATTGTAGGTGCACCGCCGCCCTGTTGCAAGGCTCGGCGGGCCAGGTCCAGTCCCGGAAATCGTTTTGAATCAGGGGGTTCAAACGTTAATTTACCGAGAGCGGCAAGATCCAGCCGGGTGGTCGGAGCGGCCATGCGATCCGGCCAGGCGAGAGCGTAGGCGATCGGCGTGCGCATGTCGGGGCTGCCGAGCTGCGCAAGCACCGAACCGTCGACATACGACACCATGCTGTGCACGACCGATTGCGGATGAACGAGGATGTCGATGCGCTCGGGCGCCATCTCGAACAGATGATGCGCCTCGATCAATTCGAGACCTTTGTTCATCATCGTCGCCGAATCGACCGAGATCTTGGCGCCCATCGACCAATTTGGATGAGCGACGGCTTGTTCGGGCGTGACGCTCGCCATTTGCTCGCGCGTGAACGTCCGGAATGGCCCGCCCGAGGCGGTCAAGACGATCTTTTCGACCCGCTCGCGACGCTCGAAATCGAAAACCTGGAAAATCGCGCTGTGCTCCGAATCGACCGGCAGCAGCCGCGAACCGGCGCGTCGCACCTCCGCGGTCAATAGCTCTCCGGCGCAGACCAGGCACTCCTTGTTGGCAAGCGCGACGATCGCGCCGCGACGGACCGCGGCGAGCGTCGGCTCGAGACCGGCGGCCCCGACAATCGCCGCCATCACCCAATCCGCCGGCTGGCCCGCGGCTTCAAGAACCGCCGCGCGCCCCGCCGCGGCCTCGATCCCCGTCCCAGCCAGCGCCTGGCGGAGGTCCGAAAGCCGCGCATCGTCGGCAATGACCGCGCATCGCGGCCGCAAGCGGCGCGCTTGCTCGGCGAGCTTGTCGCAATTTCCGCCCGCGACCAGCGCCTCGACCTCGAACCGATCGCGATTGCGCATGATCAGGTCGACCGTGTTGGCGCCCACCGAACCAGTCGAGCCAAGGATGGACACTTTCCGCCGCCGGCTGGCCGACACAGCGTCGCGTCGAGCGGCGTTCACCGCCACGACAGCACCCCTGAGCCAGTCAACCATTGCCAAAGCGCCAAGACGGCGGCCGCGGCGAGCAATCCGTCGACGCGATCGAACAGCCCGCCGTGACCGGGAATCAGCGCGCTGGCATCCTTGGCGCCGAATCGCCGTTTGACCCATGATTCGCCGAGGTCGCCCGCTTGGGCGACGATGGCCAGCGCCGCCCCCGCCGCGGCGAGGAGAACCGCCTTGGGGCCAAGCGGGTCGACCAGCGCCGCGACGATGCCGACGATACCGGCCGAGACGACGGCGCCGATCAAACCGGCCCAGGTCTTGTTCGGGCTGACCCTAGGCGCCAGGCGCGGCCCGCCGATCAGCCGTCCGGCAAAGTATGCGCCGATATCGGTCGCCCAGACGGTCACGAAGAGCCAGGCAATGAGATGGCGCCCGGCCGCGTCGTCGTCGCGCAGCCAGATCAGGGCGACCGCTGGAACGCCAATGTAAAGCGGACCAACGGCGATCCACGATGGGTTGGCCCGTCGCGAATACTTGGCGAAAAGGTACACGAGGATCGTCCCCAGCACGGCCAATGCCAATGCATAGTCGAAACGAAGCGCCGCCGCGGCCGCCACCACGCCAAGCGCGATCGCGGCAAGCATCCACCCGGTCCGTCCAAAGCGGCCTTCGCCGCAAAGGCGCGTCCATTCCCAGGCAAGCACGACCGACCCGGCGGCGACGATCGCCGCAAAAATGCTTGGGCCGGCAAACAACGCCGCGGCGGCGACCGGCGCCATGGCCAACGCCGAAAGGGCGCGCACGCCGACCCCGCTCAACCGGCCGTCAACCACCGGCGGCGCCAAACCTTCGATCGCGACCCTGGAACTCGCGTACAGCGTCGGCGAGGTCGCGCTTGGTGAAGTCCGGCCACAGCGTATCGATGAAGACGAACTCGGCATAGGCAGACTGCCAAAGCAGGAAGTTGCTGACGCGCTGTTCGCCGCTGGTGCGGATGATCAGGTCGGGATCCGGCATGTCGGCGGTGTACAGGTGCCGCGCGAACATCTGTTCGTCGACCGTCTCGGGATCGATTTGGCCCTGGCGCGCTTGACGAGCCAGCGCTCGCGCCGCCTGTGCGATCTCGGCCCGCCCGCCGTAACTGAGAGCCACGGTCAGATGCAGCGCGTCGTTTTCCCGAGTCATCGCTTCGGCGTTCGCGATCAGCGCGACGATATCGGGCGCCAATCGCGTGCGATCGCCGATGACACGCACACGAACGCCTTTGGCGTGAAGCTGGGCGATCTCGCCGCGCAAATAGTGGCGCAATAGGCCCATCAGATCGTCGACCTCGGATGCCGGACGCTTCCAGTTTTCGGAGGAGAATCCGAACAAGGTCAAATAACGGATGCCAAGCTCGCCGCATCCTTCGAGCGCCTGGCGCACCGATTCGGCGCCGTGCCGATGCCCGGCGACCCGGGGAAGGCCGCGCGCCTTCGCCCACCTGCCGTTGCCATCCATGATGATGGCGACGTGGACCGGCGTCGGGGCCGCAGACGCGACCCGGACAGGATCGCGGGCGTCAGACATGCATGATGTCTTTTTCTTTCACCGCCAGCGATTCGTCGACCTTCTTGATGAACTCGTCGGTCAGGTTTTGGATCTCGACGCCGCGCTTGCGATGCTCGTCCTGGGTCACCTTGCCGTCCTTTTCCATGTGCTTGAGCGCGTCCATTCCGTCGCGCCGGACGTTGCGGACCGAAACGCGCGCCTGTTCGGCGTATTTGTGCGCGACCTTGATCAGTTCCTTTCGCCGTTCCTCGGTGAGCGATGGCACCGGAACGCGGATGAGCTGGCCGTCGACCAACGGGTTCAGGCCCAGATTCGCCTCGCGAATCGCCTTTTCGACCGCTTTGACCAGCGACTTGTCCCATACCTGCACGGTCAACAGGCGCGGTTCGGGCACGCTCACCGTGCCGACCTGCGACAACGGCATGTGGCTGCCATAGGCGTCGACCTGGACGGGCTCGAGGAGGCTGGTCGAGGCGCGTCCGGTGCGCAGTCCGGCGAACTCCTTCTTGAGGATGTCGATCGCGCCGGTCATGCGCCGGCGCAAATCGGTGATGTCGGCTCCTGTCATGGCGTTCATCCCTTGTCGCTTATGATCGTGAATTTGCCCTCGCCGCGGATGACGCGGGCGAAGGCGCCAGGCGCGTGAATCGAGAAGACCACGATTGGGATGTGATTTTCGCGCGCCAGCGAGATCGCCGAGGCATCCATCACCCGCAAGTCGCGCGACAGCACCTCGAGATAAGCGAGCCGGTCGTAGCGTTCGGCCTGCTTGTCCTTGGTCGGATCGGCGCTGTAGACCCCGTCGACCTTGGTGCCTTTGAGCAACGCGTCGCACCCCATCTCGGAGGCGCGGAGCGCCGCGGCGGTGTCGGTGGTGAAAAACGGGTTGCCGGTGCCGGCGGCGAAGATGACCACCCGCCCCTTCTCCATGTGACGCTGCGCGCGGCGCCTGATATAGGGTTCGCAGACCGTCGACATCGGGATCGCCGAAAGCACGCGCGTGTGGACCCCGACGCGCTCCAGCTCGTCTTGCAGCTTCAGCGCGTTGATGACCGTCGCCAGCATTCCCATGTAATCCGCGCTGGCGCGCTCCATTCCCTGCGCCGCGCCCGACACGCCGCGAAAGATGTTGCCGCCGCCGATCACCAGGCACACCTGCACCCCGAGGTCGTGGGTCTCCTTGATGTCGCTGGCGATACGCCGCACCGTATCGGGATCGATCCCATACTGCTGGGGACCCATCAACACTTCGCCCGATACCTTGAGCAGGACGCGCCGGTAGCGCGGCTTGTGCATCTCCCCCTTCACCGTCGCCGCCGCTTTGCCGCCCATGTTCGTCCTCTAATTCCGCGACGCGGCCGAGGGCGTCAGCGGCTCAACGAATCGCGCGCCATGATACACGAATCCGGCCAGCGCGCCGTGCCTGCCGCCGCGGTGCGCCTCACCGGCCGAGTTGGGCGGCGACCTCGGCGGCGAAATCGCTTTCCTTGCGCTCGATGCCTTCGCCTAGCGCGAATCGCCGGAATCCGGCGAGCTTGATCGGGGCGCCGATCTCGATGGCCGCCTTTTCGACGACCTGGGCGACCTTGGTTTCGCCGTCGACGACAAAGACCTGCTCCAGCAGGACGACGTCTTCAAAGTATTTTCGCAAACGGCCTTCGAGCATTTTCTCGATCACCTGCGCCGGGCGGCCGGAGGCGGCGGACTGCTCGCGAAGTACGCCTTTCTCGCGTTCGAGCGCCGCCGGATCGATGTCGACGACCGACAAGGCCTGCGGATTGGCGGCCGCAACGTGCATAGCCAGCTGCTTGCCCAGCGCTTGCAATTTCTGGGCATCGCCCGCCGACTCGATCGCCACCAGCACGCCGATCTTGCCAAGCCCTGGCGCCGCCGCGCTGTGGACATAGCTCGCCACGATGCCGGCGCCGACGCTGAGCATTGCAACGCGGCGTAGATTCATGTTCTCGCCGACCGTCGCGACGAGATTGGCGAGCGCGGCGCCCACCGTTCCGCCGCCCGGATAGGCGGCCGACTTCAGCGCGTCGATGTCGTCGACGCCCTTGGCGGCGATCTCGGCGGTGCGGCGCACGAATTCCTGAAACGCTTCGTTGCGGGCGACGAAGTCGGTTTCCGAATTGACCTCGACCATCGCGCCCGCGGCGCCGCGAGCGACGACGCCAATCAATCCCTCGGCGGCGACGCGGCCCGCTTTCTTGGCAGCGGCGGCGAGTCCCTTTTTAC
>DATFES010000280.1:0-11835 GCA_035250945.1 Alphaproteobacteria bacterium
TAGGGCGCCGTCTGCGAAACGCCGGCGCAGCGCGCCACCGCCCGCAGCGACAACGCCGCCGCGCCGTCCCCGGCCAACATCGCCGCCGCCGCATGGATCAGCGCGCGCGCCAGATCGCCGTGGTGATAGCGCCGCCTTGCCGCCCGTTCGGCTTTCCGTCCCGACATGCGGCGAATCTAGGAGGCAATGTTGACATCGTCAACATTGCGCCTTATCGTCGCCGAGGCCGAAGCGGGGTGGCCAAATCATGATCGGATCGATATGGCAGGTGGCGGCGGCGGCGGCGATCTTCGTCGGCGGACATTTCACGCTGTCGGCCGAACCGCTGCGCTCCGGGCTGCGAGAGCGGCTGGGCGATAACGGATTTCGCGCCGTCTATTCGACCATCGCCATTGCCAGCCTGGCGTGGCTTGGCTTCGCGTACGGCGTAGCACCTTACGTCGAACTGTGGCCGCAGGCGCATTGGGCACGCGCCATTCCTACCCTCGTCATGCCGATCGCGCTGCTGCTCGTCATCTGCGGGACCAGTCAGTTCAATCCGACGGTCACCGGCCAGGGCTTTCGCGACGTCAACGGCGATCCGGCGCCCGGCATCCTCAAGCTGACGCGTCACCCGGTGATGTGGGGAGTCGGCCTGTGGGCGTTGTCCCATCTGCCGCCCAACGGCGATCTCGCCTCGATCATCCTGTTCGGCGGCCTGGCCGCGCTGGCGCTTGGCGGCACGCTCGCCATCGACGCGCGGCGGGCGCGCGACGATCCGGCCGGCTTCGCGCGCATCGCCGCCGTCACATCCAACCTCCCGCTCGCCGCGCTGATTTCGCAGCGCCAGCGGTTGCGTTTCGCCGATATCGGGCTGTGGCGGATCTTGATCGCGGCGATCGTCTACGTGGTCTTGTTCCACGCCCACCGCTGGGTCGCGGGTGTGGCGCTGACTTAGGACGCGGTTCGTGCAGGCGCAACCCGCCGCGACCATGTGCGATTGAATCCCCTCGCCAAGCCCGTAACGCTCGTGCGGCCTACTTCCCGCGCGCTCGTTTCGCCAGCCGCAGGCGCAGCGCGTTGAGCTTGATGAATCCCGCGGCGTCGCGCTGGTCGTAGGCGCCCTGGTCGGCCTCGAAGGTGACGTGCGCCAGGCTGTAGAGCGATCGCGGGCTCTTGCGGCCGACCACGCGCGCATGGCCCTTGTAGAGCTTGACCCGCACGACGCCGCTCGCGTTCTCCTGGCTCTTGTCGATCAACGCCTGCAGCATCTCGCGCTCGGGCGCGAACCAGAAGCCGTTATAGATGAGCTCCGCATAGCGCGGCATCAGCTCGTCCTTGAGGTGCGCAGCGCCACGATCGAGCGTGATCGATTCGATCCCGCGATGGGCGGCGTAGAGGATCGTCCCGCCGGGCGTCTCGTAGATGCCGCGCGATTTCATTCCGACGAAGCGGTTTTCGACCAGATCGACCCGGCCGATGCCGTGCCGGCCGCCGAGCTCGTTGAGCTTGGACAGCAGTGCGGCAGGCGACAGTTTCTTTCCGTCGACGGCGACCGCGTCGCCGCGCTCGAACTCGATCTCGACATATTGCGGCTTGTCGGGCGCCTTTTCCGGGGCCACCGAGCGCGAGTAGACGTACTCCTCCGGCTCCTGCCATGGATCCTCGAGCGCTTTTCCCTCGGCCGAGATGTGCAGCAAGTTGGCGTCGGTCGAGAAGGGCGCCTCGCCGCGCTTGTCCTTGGCGATCGGGATCTGGTGCTTCTCGGCGTAGTCGAGAAGCTTGGTCCGCGAATCGAGCGCCCATTCGCGCCACGGCGCGATGACCCGGATGCCGGGCTCGAGCGCGTAATAGGTCAACTCGAAACGAACCTGGTCGTTGCCCTTGCCGGTGGCACCGTGCGCCACGGCATCGGCGCCGGTCTTGCGGGCGATCTCGATCTGGCGCTTGGCGATCAGCGGCCGGGCGATCGAAGTGCCGAGCAGGTAGACGCCTTCATAGAGCGCATTGGCGCGAAACATCGGAAAGACGAAATCGCGCACGAATTCCTCGCGCAGGTCCTCGATATAGATCTGCTTTACGCCCAGCATCTGCGCCTTCTTGCGCGCCGGCGCAACCTCTTCGCCCTGGCCGATGTCGGCGGTGAAGGTGACGACTTCGCAGCCATACGTCTCCTGCAGCCATTTGAGAATGACCGAGGTATCGAGGCCGCCCGAATAGGCGAGCACCACCTTCTTGACGGTGTCGGCTTTGTGCTGAGCCATGACGGTCTCCAGAACGCGCGGCGAATCGCCATAGGGCGGCGGAAATGCGGCGCCGGAGTATAGGGGCTAGCGCGCGCCCCGCAAGGCCGGCAGCGGCCAGCCGCTTGGATTCGGCTGGCTTCGCAGGCCGGCTTCGCTAAGCTTAGCGCCGCGCGTCCCGTTTTGATCGAGTTGCCTAGAGGAGAGCAGCACGCATGATCGATCTCTACGCCTGGCCGACGCCTAACGGATACAAGCTGTCGATCCTGTTCGAGGAGACCGTCACGCCATATCGGGTGATCCCGGTCGACATCGGCGCCGGCGACCAGTTCAAGCCGGATTTTCTCGCCATCAGCCCGAACAACAAGATGCCGGCGATCGTCGATCACGACGGTCCGGACGGCAAGCCTTTGGCGATCTTCGAATCGGGCGCCATCATGATGTACGTCGCCGAAAAAACCGGCCGCTTCATGCCCGCCGACGTCCGCGGCCGCTACCGGGTCGTGCAATGGCTGATGTTCCAGATGGGGACCGTGGGGCCGATGCTGGGCCAGACCAACCATTTCCGCCAATACGCGCCCGAGCCGATTGCCTACGCGGTCAATCGCTACACCAACGAGGCGCGGCGCATCTACAATGTCATCGACCGCCGTCTCGGCGAGGCCGAATACCTCGCGGGCGAGTACTCGATCGCCGACATGGCCGTTTACCCGTGGCTGCGCGGCCACGAGCGGCAGGGACAGAACCTCGACGACTTTCCCTCTCTCAAGCGCTGGTATGCGACGATCGAGGCACGGCCGGCGGTGCAAAAGGGTTTGCAGCTGCTGGCCGAGCGGCGGCGCGTCGGCCCGATGGACGCCAAGGCGCGCGAGACGCTGTTCGGCGCAACGCAATACGCCCGCCGCTAAGTTCGGGAGCACGCCGATGTTGTTCATGATCATCGAGCGATTTCGGGACGACGACATGGTGCCGGCGTATCAGCGGCTGCGCGCCAGCGGGCGGCAGCTTCCGGAAGGCTTGCGCTACGTCGATAGCTGGATCGAGGCGAACTTCAGTCGCTGCTTTCAGTTGATGGAGTGCGCCGACCTGCGGTCGCTGCAAGATTGGATCTTGAAGTGGCGCGGCACCGGCGTGAGTTTCGAGATCGTGCCGGTGGTGCCGAGCAAGGAAACGCAGAAGGTCGTGGCGCCCCATCTCGACAAGGCCTGAGCGTCGCTAACCTAAGTGCGAGGTCAATAGTCGCGAAGGGCTTGCATCGCGGGCCCGCGGCACCACATACCATTCCAGTCATCCAGCGGGGCTTGGCGTCGTGAAGGTTCGCCTATCGGCTGCGCAGTGCTGCGCCAGCGTCTTGGTCGTGTTGTCGTTTTTAGCCGTCTCCGAGGCGGTGCGGGCCGAGCCTCGCGGGGCGGCGACGACGACGCTGGACCTTTCTCTCCCGCCGCCGACCGAACATTTCGCTGCGCCCGAGGCGCCCGGCGTGGCTTCGCCCGAGAGCGGCGAGGCAGCAAGCGGCAACCTTCTGGAACGCCCTCTCGAGATCGGCCCGGGATTGCAGGTTAACCCGGAGATGCGCGAGCCCAACGAGTACGACTTGACCGATCCGTCGCGGCCCAACCGCACGCTCGAGCCGCAGATTCGGCTACGCGTGCCGCTCTAAGGCGGTGATTCAGGCTGCGCCGAGTTGCCGCTTGCGCAATCGCTCGCTCGCCGATTTGAGTTGGCCGCAGGCGGCGAAGATGTCGCGCCCGCGCGGACGGCGCACCGGCGCGACGTAGCCGGCTTTCGCCAACACCGCGGCGAAGGCGTCGATCGCCGCTTCGCTCGAACACTCGAACGGCGCGCCCGGCCACGGGTTGAACGGGATGAGGTTGATCTTGGCCGGGATCCCCGTCAGCAGCTTGACCAACGCCCGCGCCTCGGCGGGAGAGTCGTTGACGCCGCTCAGCATCACGTATTCGAAAGTGATTCGCCGCGCATTCGACAGGCTCGGGTAGTCGCGGCAGGCGGCCAGCAACTCGGCGATCGGATATTTCTTGTTGAGCGGAACGATGGCGTCGCGCAGTTCGTCGGTCACCGCGTGCAACGAGACGGCCAGCATGACGCCGAGCTCGGCGCCGCAGCGGCGAATCATCGGCGCCACGCCCGCGGTCGAAAGCGTGACCTTGCGCCGCGAAATTCCGAGTCCTTCGCCGTCCATGACGATGCGAAGCGCCGTGGCGACGTTGTCGAAGTTGAACAGCGGCTCGCCCATTCCCATCATGACGATGTTGGTGAGCCGGCGGTCGTCGGCGGGCGCCGGCCACTCGCCGAACGCATCGCGGCATGACATGACTTGGCCGACGATCTCGGCCGGCTGCAGATTTCGCACCAGCCGCTGCGTACCGGTGTGGCAGAACTTGCACGACAACGTGCAGCCGACTTGCGAGGAAACGCACAGCGTGCCGCGGTCGTCCTCGGGAATGTGCACGCACTCGACCTCTTGCCCGTCGGCGAACCGCAGCAGCCATTTCTGCGTTCCGTCGATCGACACGTGACGGCGCGTCACTTCCGGGCGGGCGACGACGAAGCGCGCCTCGAGCTTGGTGCGTAGCGTCTTGGCCAAGTCGGTCATCGCCGCAAAATCGCGTGCACCGCGCACGTAGATCCATCGCCAGAGCTGGCGGGCGCGAAACGCCGGTTCGTCGAGCTCGGCGAACACGGAAGTCAGCTCCTCGCGCGTGAGCCCGATCAGATCGCGCCGCCCGTCGGCGTGGGCAGGCGCCGGCAATTCGGTCTTGACCGGCTCGGGCGCTTGGGCTCCGGCGCTTGGGGTCGTGCTCATGGGTACATCATCGCAATCAATCGAACGCCGCACAGAACGCCGCTACTTGACTCCGCACGCCTGACCGATCGTCGCGTAGGCCCGCGTAAAGCCGATGAGGCCAAAGGTATCGCTCGTTTCGGTATGGCGCGCCGAGGTTCCTTGAACGATCGCCGTCTTGCCGGATCGCAGCGCCGCGATCAGCGCCTTGTCGGTTTTGGCATCGGGCGCCCAGGCGGATTCTTTCTCGAAATCGGGCCGCGCCAGCAGCTCGAATTTCTTGCCGTCGATGTTGACCGGCACCTTGGCCCCGGATGCGAACGCGTATCCGGCCTGGAAGGTCACGACGTCGAAGCTCTTGCTCGCCGGACGGTGCGTCACGACCAGCAGAACGTCGCCGCGCTTCGAATACTTGCCCTCCGATTTGGCGGGGCGCGACACCATGTAGCAAATCTTGCCGCCGGCTTGCGTCAACTCGGCCGCGGTCCATTGTCCGAACGTGCCGAGCGCCTTCGGCTCGCTTAACGCGGGCGCCGAGGTCGCTTTCGAGCCTTGCGACAACGCCGCTTGGCCGATCGGCGATCCGGCCAGAACCGCCGCCAATATCAGAGCCTTGGCCAGATTCCACATGTCTTCGAAACCGTCACCTAGCGCCGCGAGGATGATCCACCGGCCGGCGATTCGCGTATGACACGCGAAATGAAGCGCGTCAACCGACTGTGGCCGGACGAAGGAGCGGTTGGCGGCGTGGCGCCTGCGCTTGTGGCGGCGAGTCGCCTGACCTTAGATTGCGCGATGGATCAGGCCCCGGCGCCGACGCCGAGCGACTTCGCGGCCGCCATGCGATCGATTGCGACGATCGGCGACCGCGGCGCGTTCGCGATGCTATTCGCGCATTTCGCGCCGCGGGTGAAGGCTTATCTGATGCAGTTGGGCGCCGAGACGAGCGCCGCCGAGGATCTGATGCAGGAGGTCATGCTGACCGTGTGGCGCCGCGCCGAATCCTACGATCCGGCGCTTGCCGGCGTGAGCACGTGGATATTCACTATCACGCGGAACCGGCGGATCGACGCGCTGCGCCGCGAAAAGCGACCGGAGTTCGATCCGACCGACCCTGCCTTCGCTCCCGACGCTCCGCGACCGGCCGATGACGCCGTCGCCGCTCAGCAGTGGGAGACGAGGCTCGCTGCGGCGATTCGCCAGCTACCGGACGAGCAAGCGGACCTGTTACGCCTCGCTTTTTTCGAGGATCGTTCGCACAGCGACATCGCCGCTTCGCTGCGCCTGCCGCTCGGCACGGTGAAATCGCGGCTGCGGCTTGCCATCGCGCGGCTGCGGACCAGGTTCGAGGACGAGCGATGACGCCACGACACCACCCGGCCGACGAGTTGATTCTCGACTATGCGACAGGCGGCGCGCCCGAGCCCGTGGCGCTCCTGGTCGCGACGCATCTGGCGTTGTGCCCGGCGTGCCGGCGGAGCGCCACTCGTCTCGAGGGGGTCGGCGGCGCATTGCTCGACGATCTGCCACCGGCGGCGATCGCCGGCGACGCGCTCGAACGCGCGCTTGCGCGGCTGGATCAGCCGCACGCCATGCCCCCGCCGGCGGCGTTCGCGCCTACGAGCCGATTGTTGCCGACGCCGCTCAGCCGCTATGCGCCGGCTGGTCTCGATGGATTGGCGTGGCGGCGCGTCGTCAGCGGCATCGACCAGGCGGCCCTGCCATGCGGCGGCGGGCCGATGAAGGCGGCGTTGCTCAAGATCGCCGCCGGGCGGGCGATTCCGCGCCACACCCATCGCGGTAGCGAGATGCTGATGGTGCTGGACGGCGCGTTCAGCGATGAAACCGGACGTTACGCACGCGGCGACGTCGAAGTCAGCGACGAAACGATCGCCCACCGGCCGGTCGCCGACGCCGACCGCGATTGCCTGTGCTTGATCGTCACCGAAGGACCGATGCGACTGACTGGTCTCGTCGGACGATTGATCAACCCGTTCTTGCGCGGGTGACCCCTAAGTTTTCGACTTCGCGGCCGCGGCGCGGCGCTTGAGGCGCGGCGGCCCGAACGCGTGCTTGGGCAATGCGACGGGCGGCCCACCGGCGGCGACCGGCCGATCGGCGAAGCGGCCAAGACTGATCAGCCGGTCGTACATGACGAGGGCGCCGGCAAGTGCGAGGTTGATCGAGAACCGCGTCGGGATCTTGACCACGTGCTCACAAAGCGCGGTCATCCGCGGCGAAAGCGCGCCGCGCTCGGGCCCGAGGACATACGCGGCGCAGCGAGGATGGCGGAAGCTCGGTAGTTCGATCGCATCGTCGACGATTTCGACCCCGACCAGCACGCAGCCGCGCGGCAGCCGCAGCGCCTCGACGCTGTCATACGCGTAGAAGGGCACCGCGCCGGGCGTGTCCGACGTATCGGCGCGCCCGCCTTCTTCGCGCGGATAGACGGCCGCCACGGTAAACACGAAGCTCGCTCCGAACGCGTGGGCGGTGCGCAGCAGGCTGCCGACGTTCATCGCCTTGCTGACACCCTCGACGCCGACGCCGAAATACCCGCGCACGCCTTGATCCTCCGACCGCGTTGCCAGAAAACTTGCCTCGCCGACTCACAAGAGGCAAGGTGGACCGTGCGATTCCCCAAACCGAGATCGATTCGTCCGTGATGCCGCCGGATTCCGTCGTAACCGTAACGCAATCCAGGACTGCGTCACCCATTTTGGTCGAAGTCCGCCGGGGATCGATGGTCGAAAGCCGGCATCGCGGCGCCTACGCCGTGGTCGATTCCGACGGCAAGGTGGTCGCCGCCGCCGGCGACGTCGAACGGCCGATCTACGCGCGTTCGGCGATCAAGCCGCTACTGGCGTTGCCATTGATCGAATCGGGCGCCGCCGAGGCAAGCGACGCCGGCGAGATCGAGCTGGCGTTGGCGCAGGCGAGCCATGGCGGCGAGCCTTTTCACACCGCGGCGGTCGCGGCGTGGCTCGCGCGCGTCGGGCTCTCGGTCGACGACCTTGAGTGCGGCGCGCACCATCCCAACCACGAGCCATCGGCCGAAGCGCTGCTGCGCGACGGCGGTTCCGCCTCGGCGCTGCACAACAACTGCTCAGGCAAGCACGCCGGCGTACTCGCCACTTGCCGCCACCTCGGGGAGCCGACCAAGGGTTACATCGCCGCCGAGCATCCGGCCCAGGCGCGACTGACGCGTACGCTCGAAGACATGTGCGGGCTCGATCTCGCCCGCGCGCCGCGCGGCATCGACGGCTGCGGATTTCCGCAGATCGGCATCCCGCTCGCCGCCCTGGCGCGCGGCCTCGCGCGTTACGCCGCTCCTGACGATCTTCCGCCGTCCCGTCGGGCCGCCTGCCGCGATTTGGCGTCGGCCGCGATCGCACGACCGGAGTTCGTTTCGCGGAGCGGTCATTTCAGCGTCGCGGCGATGCGCGCCTGCGGCGGCAAGGCGATGATCAAGAGCGGCGCCGAAGGCGTTTACGTCGCGGCGATTCTCGCGCGCGGCCTCGGCATCGCGGTCAAGATCGAAGACGGCGCCGGACGCGCCGCCGAAGTCGCCATCGCCGCGTTGGTCGCACGTCATGCCGGGCTCGAGGAAAGCGAACGCGAGGCGCTACGTCCCTTGATCGAGGCGTCGATCGCCAACGTCGCGGGCCGGCTGGTTGGCGCGATCGCGCCGGCGCCCAACTGGTGAGCGCCATTCGCGCCGTCATCTGTCGCGAGAACGGCGACCCATCGGTCCTCAGGATCGAGGAAATACCGGCGCCGAAGCTTTCCAATGGCGGGGTGCGAATCGCCGTCGAAGCGGCCGGGCTCAACTTCGCCGACACGCTGGTGGTGAAGGGCGCGTACCAGATCAGGCCCCCTTTCCCCTTTACGCCCGGGCTCGAATGCGCCGGCGTCGTGCGCGAAGTGGCGCCCGACGTCAAGGACATCAAGGTCGGAGATCGGGTCATGGCGGCGATCGGCATGGGTTGTTTCGCCGAGGAGATCGTCGCCCGCGCCGTCGACGTGTTTCCGGTGCCCAAGAACGGCGATCTATCCGCCGCCGGCGCCTTTCCGATCGTCTATGGCACCGCCCATGGGGCGCTCGACTACCGCGCCCGCCTCAAGGCGGGCGAAACGCTTTTGGTGCTCGGCGCCGGCGGCGGGGTCGGCCTCGCGGCGGTCGAGGTTGGCAAGGCAATGGGGGCCAAAGTCATCGCCGCGGCGCGCGGAGCCGATAAGCTCGCGCGCGCCCGCGAACACGGCGCCGATCACGTCATCGACTACGTCGCCGAGGACCTGCGCGCCCGGATCAAGGATGTCACCGCCGATCGCGGCGCCGACGTAATCTTCGATCCCGTCGGCGGCGACGCCTTCGATGCCGCGCTGCGCGCCATCGCCTGGGAGGGGCGCCTGCTCGTCGTCGGCTTCGCCAGCGGTCGAATCCCGCAGGTCCCCGCGAATCTATTGCTGGTCAAAAACGTGTCGGCGATCGGCGTCTTCTGGGGCGGCTATCGGCAGAAAGCGCCGAAGGTCGTGCGCGATTCCTTCGCCAAGTTGAACGACTGGTGGCGGCACGGAAAACTGCGGCCGCACATTTCCCATTGCTTCGATATCGCCGACGTCGCCTCCGCCATGAACCTGCTGCTGAGCCGGAGGACGACTGGCAAGATCGTGCTGACCACCGGCCGCTCGTGAGCTTGCCGACGCAATACCGGTGTGCGCGATGAGCGATCCCGTCCGCGCCCAATACGAGGAGTTTCCCTACCCGCCGCGCGATCCGCGCCACGAGGCCAAGCGCCTGATCGTCGGCAGCCCCAGTCATCTCGTCGAGGTGAATCATTTCGTCTTCGGCGGCCGGCTCGATCTCGCACGACCGTTCCGCGCGCTGGTCGCTGGCGGCGGGACCGGCGACGCGGCGATCATGATCGCCCAGCAGCTCGTCGATCGCGGCGCACGCGCCTCGGAAGTGGTGTATATCGATTTGTCGACCGCAAGCCGCGCGGTCGCCGAGGCTCGCGCCGCCGCGCGCCGGCTCGACAACATACGGTTCATTTCCGCTTCGCTCCTCGACCTGCCACGCCTTGACCTCGGCCGATTCGACTACGTCGACTGTTGCGGCGTGTTGCACCATCTCGACGACCCGCTCGCCGGACTTATGACGCTCGTCCAGGCCCTGCGGCCGGGCGGCGGAATGGGGCTGATGCTGTATGGAACGTTGGGCCGCGCCGGCGTCTACCCGGCGCAAGACGCGCTGCGGCGCCTCGTGCACGCCGACGAAACGCCCACGGAGCGCGTGGCCTTGGCGCGCCGCTTCCTCGCACAGCTTCCGGCGACGAATTGGATCAAGCGCAACCCATTCATCGCCGATCACATCACCGAGGGCGATGCCGGGGTCCACGACCTTCTCTTGCACGCGCGCGACCGCGCTTACCGCGTCGAGGAGGTCGCCGCCCTCGTCGACGGCGCGGGTTTGCGTTGGGTGTCTTTCGTGCCGCCGGCGCGTTACGATCCGTTCACCTATACGAGCGACGCGACGCTTCGCCGTCGCATCGAGGCACTTGCGCCGATCGCGCGCGCGGCGCTGGCGGAAGAGATCGTCGGCAACATGAAGACGCACGCATTCTACGTCGTCGCCGCCGACAACGCCGTGACGCCGCCCTCGCCCGACGATCCGGCGGCGGTCCCGGTACTGCACGAGGCGACGCCGGAAGCGTTGGCGCGCGGACTGCGACCCGGCGGCGTTCTCAAGGTCAGCGCGGAAGGATTCGAGATGCGATTTGCGCTACCGCCGCTGGCGCCCGCCATCGGCGGCATGATCGACGGCGAGCGCAGCCTCGCCGAAATTCATCGCGCGCTCGCTTCCCGCGACGCGACCCTCGATTGGCGCCGGTTTTGCGAGCAGTTCGGCCTGCTTTATCGCGGCCTGCACGGCGTCGGCAAGCTGTTCCTCGCCTATCGCGCCTGACCTCGGCGAGCGCGTCGACAAGCGATACCCTGCGATGCGCATCCGCGACGAAGCGCCCGCCGACTGGGCCGAGGTGGAGCGCCTCAACCGCCTGGCGTTTGGCGGCGATGCCGAAGCCGAGCTGATCGCGCGCCTTCGCGATGACCGGCTGATCGCCTGCGCACTGGTAGCCGAATCGTTCGGAATGATCGTCGGTCACATTGCGTTCAGTTGGCTCGCCGCTCACGTTGACCGACGAGCGGTCGAGGCGACGGCGCTGGCGCCGTTGGCGGTGCACCCCGACCGCCAGCGCCGTGGGATCGGATCGCGCTTGGTCGTCGCCGGCCTGGCGAGGGCGCACGCCGCCGGCGCCAACGCGGTAATCGTGCTCGGACACCCGGCGTACTATCGGCGTTTCGGATTCTCGGTGTCGCTCGCCGCGAAGCTGGAAGCGCCATTCAGCGGCGAGGCATTCATGGCCCTCGAGTTGACGCCCGGGGCGCTGTCCGGGACGTTGGGAACAGTCGCCTATCCGCGAGCGTTCGGCATCCCGGCCGGGAAGAAATGACGCGGCGAATACCTCCTCCCGGCCGGCGAACCGCGTTTACCACGGCGACCAGACCGATTTGCGGCCTTCGATTTGCGCCGTCGCGCGGTCGACGCCGATGTCGCTCAGTAGGCGGTCGTCGAGCGACATCAGGTGCCGCCGGCTCCGTGAGCGCTCAAGGGCCGATGTCAGCTCATCGAACAGGAGGATCGCCTTTTGGTCGAGCCAGCCTAGCCATTCGCGCCACAGCGGCTTGGCGGCAACCTCGGCGGGCAGGCACAGCGAGTTGGGGTTGACGGTCGACATGGCTTAATTTCCT
>DATFES010000418.1:0-5418 GCA_035250945.1 Alphaproteobacteria bacterium
GAACGGCTTACGGGCGACGCACGATCTGGATTTCTCGCGCCGGAGGGCCGGCGAGCCGCCGATGACCGACGAACAGCGCCGCGCCGCTCCGCCGGTCGATCACCCGATGGTGCGCACGCATCCCGAAACCGGACGCAAGTCGCTTTACATCAGTCATCATGTTTCGCGCATCGCCGGAATGACCGATGATGAAAGCCAGAACCTGCTCGCCGAGCTCATGGCGCACGCCACCAGCGACCGTTTCGTCTATCGTCACAAATGGCGCAAGTCCGATGTCGTCGTTTGGGACAACCGCTGCACGATGCACCGGGCGACGGATTACGACCCCGCGGCCGAGCGGCGGATCATGCATCGCACCGTGGTCCTGGGCGATATCCCCGTCTAGCTCTCGGCGGTTCAGCCGCCGCTCACGGCGACCGGACGGCTGGTCCGAGATGTCTCCAACAGTGCATCGATCAGGTGGTGCACCTTGAGCGCCTCGACGCCGCTGACGGCGGGCTCGCGGCCATTGGCGACGGCGTCGAGAAAGTCGCCGATCAGGGCGCGATGATAGTCGTGCGGAAACGCCATTGGATCGGCGCCCGTACCGCCGCCCGAGCCGTCGGCTTCGCGGCCCGCGACGCGTCCGTCGTGGAAGCGTACGTCGAGGGCGGTTCCGGCGATAACCGCGGTGGCGTTTTTGCAAGCAAGTTCGATGCGCTCGGGAAAACCGGGAAAGGCCGATGTCGTGGCGTCGATGACGCCCAGCGCCCCGTTTGCGAACCGCGCCGCGGCCGCGACCATGTCTTCGGTTTCCATGCGATGGATCGACGTCGTGGTCGAGTAGCCGGTTACCTCGACGATCGGGCCAGCTAAGCTCAACATCAAATCCAGCGTGTGGATGCCTTGGGTGAGCAATACGCCGCCGCCGTCGCGCGCCCGCGTTCCGCGACCCGGTTGATCGTAGTAGCTTTGCGGGCGCCATAGACGGATCGAAGTCGACACGCCGACGATTTCGCCCAGCTCGCCGCGAGCCAGCATCCGGCGCAGTTCGATGCCGCCGGGCCGAAACCGATGCTGCAGCATGACCGCAAGGCGCACGCCCGCCGCCCGGCACGTCTCGACCAGCGCGCGGCTACGCGCCGTGCTGACCTCGAGCGGCTTCTCCAGCAGGACATGTTTGCCGGATTGCGCGGCGCGACGCACCAGATCGAGATGGGTGTTGGGAGGCGTCAAGATGAAGACAGCGGCAACGGTGGGATCGTCGAGAATCGTTTCGAGCCGGTCGCAGAGCGGAAACGGATACTGGGCCTGGAAGTCGCGGCGACGCGATGCGCTGGGTGCGAAGGCATACGCGACGTCAACACGCTGACGCAAATCGAGAAGACTTTTAGCGTGCGGCATCACCGCCATGCCAAGGCCGATCAGTGCGACGCGGACCCGAGCCATTGCGTTCGTTTCCCCGGCCGACGCTCAGAACCCATAAAGCCGCGCCGGATTGTCGAGCAGAATCCGGTTGCGCGTCGCCTCGTCGGGCGCCCAGTCGAGGAGCAAGTCGAGCAGATCGGCGTCGTCGGGCATCGCCTCGCGCTTGGCCGAGGGGTGCGGCCAATTACTCGCCCACACCATGCGCTCGGGCGCCGCACGGACCAGAGCGCGGGCGAGCACGCCCACGTCCTCGTAGGCTGGTGGCCCCGATTTCGACGTCTCATATGGAGCCGACAGCTTGACCCAGCCGCGGCCGGTATCGATGAGCTTGAGGAGGCTCTTGAACGCCGCATGTTCGACGGCGACAGGTTCGAGAAATTTGCCGTTGTGATCGATGACGAAAACGCCCGGCAGGCGACGGATCTGCGCCTCATATTTCGGAAAGTCACGGCCGTCGAATTGGAGCTGGACGTGCCAGCCGAAGTCATGGACGCGGGCCGCCATCTCATCTAGCCACTCCCAACGCACCGGTCCGCCCGGCAGCATCATGAAGCGAACGCCGCGCACGCCGGCGGTGGTGAGGCGTTGGAGTTCGGCGTCGCTCACCCCGGGCTTGACCACGGCGACGCCCCGCGCAGCCGCGCCGAAGGCCGCCATCCCTTCGAGGGTGCAGCGATTATCATCGCCATACGCGTTTGGCTGCACGATGACCACGCGTTCGAGCCCAAGGCGTTCCTGCATTCTTCGATATGCAGGGACGAGGGCGTCGGGCGGCGGCAACGGCCCGCCCGGCGCGGTCGGAAATCTCGCGTCATAGATATGGATATGCGTATCGCATGCCCCTTGCGGCGTTTTCAACCGTGGCTTTGCGTTCGAAGGCATTTTCCCCGTTGTTCCCCCGTCTTGGCGGCTTGGGTTAACTGTTGGCGAGTCGCGACAGCCGATGGGCACGCTCGGCGTTGACCGACCCCTGTGGCGCCCGGCCGGCGACGATCTCCGCTGCCTGGGCGACGGTCTCCATCGCCTGGTGCTCGATCGCCGGTGGCGTGAGACCGCCAAGATGCGGCGTGGCGATCACGTCATGCCGCGCGGCGAGACGCGGCGACGGCATCTGGTCCGGCGCCCGCCCGACATCCATCGCCGCGCCGGCGATCAACCCGGCGTCGAGCGCGATCGTCAGCGCCGTTTCATCGACCAGATTGCCCCGCGACAAATTGATGAAATACGCCGAGCGCTTCATCCGCGCGAGCGCCTTGGCGTCGATCAAGTTCTCGGTCTCCTCGGTTGCCACGGCAAGGCAAACCACGAAATCGGCCTCCGGCAACAGATCGCCAAGCGGCAATTGCCGCACGTCGCCACGAGCGATATTGACGTATGGGTCGCTGACCAGCACCTGCATGCCGAGGGCAATGCCAAGCTCGGCGAGGTAACGTCCGATGGCGCCATAACCGATGATGCCGAGCGTGCTCCCGTCGAGCTGGCGGCCCATCGGCGCCGGAGGGCGCCGCCCGGCGCGAAATTCGAAGGTCGAAGGCGAGATATTGCGCCCGAGGTCGATCATGAATCCTATCGCCAACTCCGCGACCGCGGGAACGAATCCCGGGCTGGCGCGAGTGACGAGCACGCCGGTCTCGCTCGCCGCCGCGACATCGATCGTCCTTATGTCGACCGCGCAGCGCATGAACGCGATAAGATCGGGAAGCGCGCGAAACGCCGCTGCCTCGCCCGGCGTCTGACGGTCCGATACGATGATCTGGCAGCCGTCGGCTTCGCGGATGAGCTCGGGCGTGCTGAGCGGATGGCCGAGCTGGTTAATCTTCACATCGCCTAGCGCGCTTAACCCCTCGACGGCCGTGGCGCCGTAATAGTTCTGCAGCATGTCGGGGGCGTGCGGGAGGAAGATTCGTATCGTCCTGGCCATGCAGCGCCCTCAGTGAACCGCCGCACCGAGCGCGTTGTCGAGAATGCGCTTCAACTCCAGGGTCTCCTCGCCCGTGAGATCGATGAGCGGCGCGCGGACGGGCCCAGCCGGGCGGCCGACGACGCGCAGACCCGCCTTGACGATGCTGACTGCATAACCGCGCCTTCGGTTGCGCAATGCCATGTACGGCAGGAACAATTTCCGGAGAAGCTCGTCGGTGACCGTGCCGTTGCCTTGGCGAACCGCGGCATAAAAGCGCATGGCGGTCTTGGGAATGAAATTGTACACCGCCGACGAATAAGTGGTGAATCCGGCCGCAAAGTAGGGAACGGCGAAAATCTCGGCGGTCGGCATCCCGCCAATATAAACGAGCCGCTCGCCGAGCGTCTGACGAACCCGCACGAGCTGCTCGACATCGCCGTGCCCATCCTTGAATCCGACCAGGTTAGGATTGCGCTCGGCCAAGCGGGCGAGCGTGTCGGCGGCGAACAGGCAGTTATCTCGGTTGTAGACGATCACGCCGATGCCGACGGCGCGGCATATCGCCTCGACGTGGCGCAAGAGGCCTTCCTGCTCGACGTTCAGCAGGTATTGCGGCAGCAGCAGCACGCCATCGGCGCCGCAGCGCTCGGCCGTCCGCGCGAATTCTATGGCCATCGCCGTGCCGTAACCCGAACCGGCAATGATCGGCACGCGGCCGCGCGCCTCGCCGACCGCGGCCGTGACGACGCGAGCATACTCCTCGTGCGTCAGCGAAAAGAATTCGCCGGTACCGCCGGGCGCGAAAAGCGCGGCCGCCCCGTTGGCGACGTTGCCCTCGATGCTGGCGCGATACGACGCCTCGTCGAACGCGCCATCGTCGCGAAAGTGCGTCACCGGAAAGGCGAGCAGTCCCGATCCAAGCGCCGCCGCCAGCTGTCCGGCTCCCATCGCCATGGCAGGGGCGCTCACCAGTGCGCGAGGTCGCGGTCGCCGTCGTAGGCGATGGCGCAAAAATCGCCGCCTTGGTACCAATCGGCCACCCGGTTCGCCGGCAGCTTGGCTTGCGCGGCGAGCGCCGCCTCGCGATGCGCCTCCGCTTTGCCGGTCGGGCGATAGCCGTGGCGATAGGCGCCTGCGTTGTCCCACCAGCTGCGCTCGTTGTCCGAAGCTCCGTAAAACACTTCGAAACGAATGTCGGGGTGCTCGAGTCCGATGCGGATGAGCTGCACCAAGTCGTCCGGGCTGATCCAAATCGACAGACGGCGAAGGTCGACCGGGGCGTCGGCGAAATTACCGATACGCAGGCAGGCGACGCGCAGGCCATGCTTGTAAGCGTAAAGCGCGCCCATCGCTTCGCCGAAGGCCTTGCTTACTCCATAAAATCCATCGGGGCGGACCGTCTGGTCGACGCCGATGCGTCTTGTACGCGGGTAAAAGCCTATCGCGTGGTTCGAGGATGCGAAGACGACGCGTTTGACCTTTCGTCGGCGCGCCGCTTCGAAAAGGTTGTGGCAGCCGACGATGTTCGCCGGATGAATTTCCGCCCAGGGTCGCTCGACCGACACGCCGCCAAGATGGATGATACCCTCCATGCCGTCGACGGCGCGCTCGACCTCGTCGAGACTTGCCAGGTCGGCGGCGATGAAGCGCTCGTCGGCGCCGAGATCGGCGGGCGGCCGCAAGTCGCTGAGCCGAATCTCCGGATAAACGCCCTTGAGCAGGACGCGAAGCCTACCGCCAATGCCGCCCGATGCCCCGGTGATGAGGACTTTTCGCATCGCCTCCCCCATTTATTCGATTGAATCGCCCGGCGGGGTCTAGCGCCGCGTTCGCCCCGCGTCGCTTTCGCCGGCAAGCTTACGGTACCGCTGACGACTGTTGACGAGATGCTCGCGCATGGCAAGCCGCGCCGCCGCCGCATCGCCCGCCGCGATCGCCGCGTATATCTGGCGATGCTCGCCCTGGATCATCTCGAGATATTCGCGCGGCTGCGGCAGGCGGCCGGGGGACACCCGGATACTCTGACGCGGGATGATGATCCGCCCAAGAAACTCGTGAAAACGGACGAATTGCGGATTGCCGGTCGCTGCGGCGATGGCGCGATGAAA
>DATFES010000430.1:0-3313 GCA_035250945.1 Alphaproteobacteria bacterium
CTTCAGAAGGGTCGACGGCCAGTCGAGCTGCAGGCGATCGAAGCGCAAAGAAAGCAGGCGGAGGCGACGCTGCGCCTTTCGGCCTCGACGCTCAAACGACAGGAGCAACTTTTCGCCGCCAAAGTCATCGCCGCCGAGCGCCTCGATGAAGCGCGCGCCGCTTATGAGCGCGACCAGGCGCGCGTAGCCGAGCTTTCGGCGTTCCTCGACGCCGCCAAGCTCGCCGCGCGCGACGACGAAATTCGCGCCGCCGAGGCCGCTCTCGATTCGGCGCGCGCCGCGTTGAGCGAGGCGGAGTGGCAGCTCTCCCAGCGTCGCGCCAATGCACCAGCGGCCGCGCGGGTGACCGAGACGCCGTTTCGCGTCGGAGAATTCGTGCGCGCCGGCGCGACAATAGTCGAGCTTTTGCCGCCGAAAAACGTCAAGGCGCGCTTTTTCGTGCCCGAGCGCGACCTCGGCCGCATTCGGTTGGGCCAAGACACGCGGATCGCCTGCGACGGGTGCGGCGAGGCGATCGCGGCGCGCGTGACGTTCATCGCCTCGCGCGCCGAATTCACGCCGCCGGTGATATTCAGTCAGGAGACCCGGCAGAAGCTGGTTTTCATGATCGAGGCGACGCCGCTCGACGGCCCGGGGCCGCTAAATCCGGGTCAGCCCGTCGACGTCAGGCTCGGAGCGCAGTGATGATGCGTCAAGACGGCAATCCAGAATTTGCCATCGACGTGCGCGGCCTCGGCAAGAGCTTCGCCGGGCGCAAGGTCGTCGACGATTTCTCGATCCGTGTACGCCGCGGGCAAATCTTCGGCTTTCTGGGCCCCAACGGCAGCGGCAAGACGACGACCATCCGCCTGTTGTGCGGACTGCTGACGCCGGATGCCGGCGAGGGGACCTGTCTCGGTTTCGATCTGCGCCGCGAGGCCGGCGCGATCAAGCGACGGGTCGGTTACATGACGCAGCGCTTCAGCCTCTACGAGGACTTGAGCGTTCGCGAAAATCTCGAGTTCGTGGCGCGGATCTACGCGCTCGACGACCGCCCGAGGCGGGTCGAGCGGGCGCTGGAGCGGCTGGGCCTGCTCGAGCGTCAGGTGCAGCTCGCCGGCACGCTGTCGGGCGGCTGGAAACAGCGCTTGGCGCTGAGCGCGTGCCTGCTGCATGAGCCGGAGTTGCTGCTGCTCGACGAACCGACCGCCGGCGTCGACCCGAAGGCGCGGCGCGAATTCTGGGATGAGCTTCACCTTCTTGCCGCCCAAGGACTGACCGTTTTGGTCAGCACGCACTACATGGACGAAGCGGAGCGCTGCCACGAGATCGCCTATATCGCCTTCGGGAAATTGATGCTGCACGGGCCCATCGAGCAGGTGCGCCGCGCCGCCGGGTTGACGACATGGGCCGCCTCGGGACCAAACGTGGCGCGGATCGCCGCCGAAATCGCCGGCTTGCCCGGTATCGAGATCGTCGCGCCGTTCGGCGCGCAGATACACGTCAGCGGCACCGACGCCGGGCGGATGGCGGCGAGCCTTGCGCGCCATCGCGATACGCCAGGACTCGAATGGCGGCAGATCGAGCCCGGGCTTGAGGACGTGTTCATCCACACGATGCGGCGCGCGCGGGACAATTTCCAATGATGGCGACACGATTTTCTGCGGCCCGCCTGATGGCGGTGCTGCTGAAGGAATTCATTCAGATGCGCCGCGACCGGGTGACGTTCGCGATGATGATCGGCGTGCCGATTTTGCAGCTCACGCTGTTCGGATTCGCGATCAACGCCGATCCCAAGCGCCTCCCGACGGCGGTCCTCGCCGCCGACAACGGACCGTTCGCGCGAAGCATCGTGCGCGCGATGGAGAATTCCGAATACTTCACCGTCGTCCGGCGCGCATCCAGCGAAGCCGAGACGCGGCGCCTGATCGAGACCGGCGAAGTCCAGTTCGTCGTCAACGTTCCGGCCGGTTTCTCGCGCGACATCCTGCGCGGCGAGCGGCCGGCGCTGCTCGTCGAAGTCGATGCGACCGACCCGGTCGCCTCAGGCAACGCATTGGCGGTGCTGGCGCGGCTCGAAAGCGAAGCGTTGTCGCGCGATATGGCTGGGCCTACCGCCGAGCTTGCGCCCGCCCAGGCGCCGTTCGAGATGCGCGTTCACCGCCTTTACAACCCGGAGGGAATCACCCGGTACAACATCGTGCCGGGCCTGATGGGCGTCGTGCTGACGCTCACCATGGTGGTCATGACGGCCCTCGCCGTCACCCGCGAGCGCGAACGGGGCACGATGGAGGCGCTGCTGGCCATGCCAGTGCGCCCGGTCGAGGTCATGCTGGGAAAGATCCTGCCGTATATCGCCGTCGGCTATATGCAGGTGATCATCATATTGCTGGCGGCGCGCTTCGTCTTCGGCGTGCCGAACGAGGGGAGCCTCGTGTTGCTGTCGGCGGCGGTGATCCTGTTCATCGCGGCCAATTTGTGCGTCGGGTTCACGTTCTCGACCGTGGCGCAAAACCAGCTTCAAGCGATGCAGATGTCGATGTTCTTCTTCCTGCCGTCGATTCTGCTTTCGGGGTTCATGTTTCCGTTTCGCGGCATGCCGGGATGGGCGCAGGCGCTGGGCGAAATCCTGCCGCTTACGCACTTCCTCCGCGTCGTCCGCGGCATATTGCTGAAGGGCAACGGCGCGTCCGAGGTGCTGGTCAATGCGTGGCCGCTGGCGGCTTTTCTTGCTGTCGCGGTCTTGATCGCGCTACGGCGCTACCGCCAAACGCTCGACTGATCCGGCCCGCCGCCTAGCGGGGCGCGAAGAGCTCGCGCCACATTCCGACCTCCTGGTCGAGCTCGCCCAATCGGTACTTGACCACGTCGCCGATCGAAACGATGCCGATAAGTCGGCCATTCTCGACCACGGGGACATGGCGGAAACGCCGCCCGGTCATCAGGCCCATGATGTCGGTGATCTGGTCGCCGGGCTGGCAAGTGAGAACCTCGCGGGTCATCACGTCGCCGACGCGCATTTCCAGCGCATCGGGTCCGTGGCGCGCCACGGCATGGACGACGTCGCGCTCCGAGATGATTCCCTTGATCGTTCCGCCAGTCGGGTCGGTGACCACCATCGCGCCGATGCGGCGCGTGCTGAGCTGTTCGACAAGATCGTAAAGCGTGTTGTCTGGCGACAGGGTCGCGACGTCGCGACCCTTGTGGCTGAGGATCGACTCGACGTTCATTGCCGGCACCCCTTCTTCCGCGGCTCCGCGCTGGAGCCAGAGCGAGTACAGGGAAACGCCCGAACGCGGCGAATCATGCACCAAAGCGGACAAGGAGTCGATTG
>DATFES010000435.1:0-6507 GCA_035250945.1 Alphaproteobacteria bacterium
GCATCGCGTAACCAGGGCGACCGGCATATGGGGCACCTACGACTACACGTACGACCCGCTGAACAACATCCGCAGCCGCAGCCGGCCGCCGCACCGCGTCCGCGCGGCGAACCGGAACGCGCCAACCGGCTGCCGCAAGTCCATCGCGGCGAACCACGAAACGTCGCTCCGCCGGAGCAGCGGACAGCGCCTCAGCGGGTCGAGCCGCGCGCCGAGCAGCGTGCGGCACCTCCTCCGCAACGCACAGCGCCGCCGCGCCAACCGCAGCCCCCGCAGCAGCAGCAACAGCAGGGCCGCGTTCCATCCGACCCGCAACGCGCCCGGCCTTAACGAATCGCCTCGCGACTTGCGCCCATAGGCCGGTCGACTATGCTCTCGAGTTCCAAGCGTCGCGGCATCGGCGCTGAGACTGGGGAGTCACGACATGCGCCGTCGCGATCTAATCGAATTGACCGCCTTGATCGGTTTGATTCTGGCGCCGGCTGGCGCCGCCGCGCATCACGGCTGGGGCAGCTACGACGCCGGCAAGGCGCTTACGCTCGAAGGCAAGATCATCGAGAGCACCTACCAAAACCCGCACGGTACGTTGCGTTTCGAATCGGCGGGCAAGGCGTGGCTTGTGATCTTGGCGCCGCCGTTTCGTATGCAGAACCGCGGCTTGCCGGCCGAAAAGCTGGCCCCGGGAACGACGGCGACGGTCGTCGGTTATGCGCACCGTAACGATCCCAACGAGCTGCGCGCGGAACGCATCACGATCGACGGGCGCACCGTCGAATTGCGCTGATCGTCGCTACGTCGGCGTCATGGAGCATACGGCGCGCGGCCTGGCGTGGGCGCAGGCGATCGAGCAATCGGCCGTAGCGCAGGCGGTGCGCGAATCGTTGTGGTTCTACCCGCTCGCCAACACGACGCACGTATTGGCAATCGCGATGCTGGTCGGCGCGATCGTCGTCTTCGATCTGCGCGTCCTCGGCGCGCTGGGCGCCGGCCGCGCCGCCGACGCGGCGCGAATGGCGCTGCCCGTCGCGCGGCTTGGGCTTCTTTTCGCGGCGCCTTCAGGGTTCGCCATGTTCATCGCCGAAGCGACCGCGTATCTCGCCAACCCGGTATTCCTGGTCAAGCTCGGAGCGATCGCGGCGGCAATGCTCAACCTTGCATTGTTTCACGCCGGCAGTTTCCGACGCATCGAGGCATGGCCCGACCGCATGCCGCCGCCCTCGGCCAGGTTCGCCGCCGCGGTATCGCTTTCGGCATGGCTCCTGGCCGCCACCTGCGGACGCCTGGCGGCATATTTCTAAAACTGACAATGCCATGAAAGTCCGTGGCTTAGACACATTAACGCGACATCTGGCGGCCGCCGTGGACGATTAATTTTTGGTTCATCTTTTGCCCGCCACCATAGGCGGCGAGGAACCCAATCGCGCCGGGACGAGGGCGACAACCGGGTGGCGATTATGGCGACTGGAAATCGGATGCATGGTTTCGGCCTTGGCGTCACGCTCGCGGCGTGCGTCGTGCTCGCTTCCGGCGTGGCGATTGCCCGTACGCCGGTCGAGGAGAGCGGCGGCGCATTCCGCGACTGGTCGGCGACCTGCCGCAACGACGCCGCAGGCGAGTGCGTCGCTGTCGCGTATGCATCGGAAAGCAAAGGGCCCGCCGTCCCCGATTACATACTGCGCATCGTCCGAACGCGGTCGGATGCGCCGCCGTTCGTCGTGTTCTCGCCGACCTTCAATTTCGCCGATGGATCGACGACGATCGCGCTGCGCGTCGACGGCAGGCCGCCGATCCAATTCGCGCCGGGCGACGGCTGGCGACCGGGCGAAGCGCCGAACGACTACACGCTCGTCGAACCGGTGCGCACGCAACGGCTATTGGCCGAGATGCGCGCCGGCCAGCAGGTCACGATCGCCTATACCGACAAGAATGGACGACCGCGCGAGGCAACGTTTTCGCTGCGCGGACTCTCCGCCGCGCTCGGATTCGCCGAAGAGTTCCAAGCACAGAAGCGCGGGGTCGAACCGACCGATCGCGCGCCGAAAGCGGACTGGGCGCGCGGATTGCAGGGCTTCCTCCCGGCGATCGAAGCGTGCCGCCGCCGCTCCACGGTGCGAATCGAACAAATCGCCTCGGTATGGCCGTTCGACAACGGCTCGCTGGGCCTGGTCGCGGTGGCCAGCGACGGCCGAAGATTCGTATGCCGCGTGCGGCGCGATGGCAGCCATGTCAGCGAATTTCGTCGACCCGACGGCGCCGAATCCTTGCCGTCCGAAGGACCGTACTTCACTCCCTATGGCGGCCGCCGTCCCGCCGGCCAGTGCTTCGAGCATTTCGGCAAGGTCGATCGCGCGGGCCAGTTCGTTGGCTGGCTTTCTTACGACCGTTGCAAGCGCGACGCCCGCAATTAACTAATATTTTGCCGCTGATTCGTAACCTATCGGCTGGGCTCGCCGGACTTCGTTCTCTCGCCGTTAGCGGCGCATCGACGCAGCGCCGCGGCGAGGGCGGCTGGCCGCCTCGAACGGTGCGTATGAATCATGGGTGACAGCGGCCTCCTGGCAAAACCCGCCACGTCCCGCCCCGCGCGGAGCGCGGCGAAGGTCGAGATGATTCGCAGTTACAGCGGCCCGTCGAGCACGGTGGCCCGACGCTCGCCTTGGCGGTTCGCTCACTGCGCAGCCGTGGCCTTCGTCGTCGCCGCATATTCGATGTTGCCATCCGCCGAGATCTTGGAATTTCTCGGCAAGGCGGCGTCGTTGTCGCTTTTGGCCCCCGACGCGGCGCGCATCGACTACGCCGCGCAGATCATGGCGATGATCGTCGTCGCGATCGGCGCCTTCGCGCTTGGCCCATGGTTCGATCGAACTTCGTGGCGGATCGGCGCGGCGGCGGTCCTGGCAGCGGTGTTAAGCATCCTCGCGCTGGTGGAATCCATCGAATCGCCGCTCGGCGGCGAGATCGACCCTCGACCGCTGGCGGCGATGCCGGTCTGCGTATATCTGGCCGTCGTCGGCGAACGGGTGTTGGGCGCCAGCCGCGAATTGTTCGTCCGCAACATGGCGGTCGCGCACCGGAACGCCTTGCTGCAAAGCGTGGTAGAGAATTCCGCCGAAGGCATCTTCGTCGTCGACGAAGCCGACCAAATCATGTTCGCGAATTCCACCGCGCTCGAGATGTTCGGCTACGTCGAGAGCGATCTCGTCGGCCGTCAGATAAACTTGCTCAGCCCGACATTGGCGCAAGGACGTATCGGTCGCGAGCTGTCGCACTATCGCGAACTGGCGCGCCAGGACGGGCAGCGCGCCGGCCCGGTCGAAGTCTCGGGCGTAACGGCCGGCGGACAAAACGTCTTGCTGCAAGTCTCGGTCACCATCGCGCGCTTCACCAGCGCGCCAAGCGTATTCGAACGGCGCGAAGGCGACCGGTTCGTCTATGTCTACAACGTCGCCGACATCAGCGCCCGGCACGAAATGATGACCGCGCAGCAGCGCGCGCTGGAGAGCCAGATCGCCGCCAACCGGGCCAAAAGCGAGTTCCTGGCCAACATGAGCCACGAGCTTCGCACGCCGCTGAACGCGGTCATCGGTTTTTCCGAGCTCTTGAGCGGCGGCTATGGCGGCAAATTGACCAAGGTGCAGGACGACTACCTGCAGAACATCCATGGTTCGGCGCGCCACCTTCTCAATCTGATCAACGACATCCTCGACATCTCCAAGGTCGAGGCTGGACAGCAGAATCTTTACGAAGAGTTCGTCGATGTGAGACAGATCATCGACGCATGCCTAAATCTCGTCGGCCCACGCGCCCAGGAAGGGAAAATCGAGCTGCGTACTTCGCTCGACGAACGCCATAACGTGGTGTTCGCCGACGAGCGGCGCCTGAAGCAGATCTTGCTCAACCTCCTGTCGAACGCGGTCAAGTTCACGCCGCCTGGCGGGGTCGTCGAAGTGTCGACCGAGCTCGACCGCGAGGGCGGGTTCGTGATGTCGGTGGTCGATACCGGAGCGGGGATCGCCGCCGACAAGATCGCCCTCGCCATGGCGCCGTTCGGGCAGGTCGAAAGCGGCCTCAACCGCCGCTTCGAGGGAACCGGACTTGGCCTGCCGCTGGCCAAGGCGCTGACCGAGGCCCATGGCGGCGTGCTCGCCCTCAACAGTAGCGTCGGCGTCGGCACCACCGTTACGGTGCGTCTTCCGCCCGAACGCGTTCGCGACCCCTCGCCGGCGCCGAAACTGGCCAATGCTTTGGCCGGCGGCCGCGCCTAGGCCTTTTGGCCGAATATCCGAGGCTAGCGCCGCGACCGCGGCGGCGGGCCCCACGCCGCCTGCGCGCGCCGGCCAATGGCCGTCTTCTGCGCCTGATCAAACGTTTGACCGACCGTGGCCAGGCTGGCGAAAGCGCGCGATTGAATGGCGGCGTCCGACCCTAGCGCGGCCCGAATCATCCAGAAATAAGCAAGGCCGGCGTCGCGCTTCAGCCCGATCCCAGAGGCATACAACCCGGCTAGCGCTAGCTGGGCTTCGCCATGACCGCGCTGCGCCGCGCGCGCGAACCATTGCGCCGCGGTCGCGGCATCCGCGGTCACCCCCTCGCCGCGCAGATACAGCTCGCCGACATAAAACTCCGCGCGCATGTCGCCCGCTTCGGCGACCGGCAGCCAGCGTGCAAGCGCCGCGGCATAGTCGCGCCGCCCGTATGCTTCCAATCCGGCCTCGATCGAAGCGCCCGCCGGAAGGGCCGGAGCGCAGGAAAGCACGAGAATGGTCGCCATCATCATGACGCGGCGTAGCTGCATGTCCTTCTCCTCACCCAAGCCGATCGCGAATCGCCGATTTGCCGCGCATTTTACGCAAATTACCGGCGAGCCGGCACGATTCACAGCGGCGCGATTAACCACGAATTAACCGTCATCCACTAAAACTCTAGACAGCCGCGCGGGCGGTTAGCGGGAGATAACGAATGAACGGCATCAAGTGCTATTTGTCGCGCGCAGAAGTGAAAAAAATATTGGCGGACGAAGTCGCCAAGCGCCTCGAGCCTGAACGGCTGCTCGGCACCTGCCTGCGCGAAGCGACGCTCTACGACGACGGCCGTGTCGAGGTCATGTTCTGGACGCCCGAATCGGCGCTCGGTCAAGAGGCGCAGCGCGAAGCCGCCGCCGAGAAGGAGCGCGAAGCCAAGGACGCCAAGGAGCCCAAGGAAGTCAAGGACGCCAAGGATTCCAAGGATCCGCGCGACAAGGAAAAGCAGCAGCTTGCCCAGCAGCAACAGACGATCGACGGTCCGCCGCGACTGTTCACGGTGTCGACCGGCCGTTAGGCCCATCTCGGCGCGGGCGGCCGCGCCCGGGGCGCGTTTCAGCGACGATATTCGGGCGCCTCGCGATCGAGGATGCGCTTCAGCGCATCGAAATGATGCCTGGCGTACACCGCCTGGTCGGCGGCTATCTGCGATTGGGTGACGCGCGCCAGATTATCGCCCACCATCCGCAGCCGTCCGCCGGTTGATTGCGCCAGAACCTGCGCCTCGGCGGCGCGTTCGAGGTAATAGAGATCGTCGAACGCGGATGCGACATCCGGCCCGACGACGACGACGCCGTGATTGGCGAGAAAGAGGATGCGCTTTTCGCCGAGAATGCGCGCCATGCGGTCGCCTTCGGCATTGTCGAGCGCCAAGCCGCGATAGCCGCCGCCATTCGCCGAATCGTCGTCGTAGGCCACCTGCCCGTAAAAGCGCAGGGCGTTCTGGCTGCACGGCTCGAGCCGCCCTCCCTCGACGATGGTGAGCGCCGTGGCGAAGGGCATGTGCGTGTGCAGTACGCAGCGCGCGGACGGCCGCGCGCGGTGTATGCGGCTGTGAATGTAGAACGCCGTCGCCTCCACCGGCCGGTCGCCCGCGACAACGTTTCCGTATCCATCGATGATCAACAGATCGTTGGCGCGGATCTCGCACCAATGAAGCCCCTGCGGATTGATGAGATAGCGGTCGCTCGCGTCGGGCACCGCCAGGCTGAAATGGTTGCAGACGCCTTCGTGCAGCTCGAGGCGCACCGCCCAGCGAAACGCCGCCGCGAGATCGATGCGGGCCTGGCGAAGCGCGGCGCTTTCGCCGCGTCGCACCGACGGCGTCTTATTCGGCCTGCCCTTGGCGGCGGCGCTCTTGCGTCTGGCGGTCATTCCTCTCCCCCTTTCCGATTCGCGCCCGCCATTCTAGTCGAACCTGGCAGGTCGCCAACAGGCGCCGGGGCGCGGTCGAGCGAATCGGCTATGATCCGTCGCTCCGGCGGCAGTCGATCGACGACAATTGGGCCATCGTGAACGCACAGGAACCGCTTTCCCCCGACGCCCGCGCGCTGTCACGAGGACTCGCCCGCGCGCTCGACCGCCAGGGTTGGCGCAGCCTGATTGAGTTTCCCCTCGCCTCCGGGCGGCGCGCCGATCTCATCGCCGTCGACGAGGGCGGGCGGTTCCTGATCGTCGAAATCAAGACCTCCGCCGCCGACTATCG
>DATFES010000441.1:0-2985 GCA_035250945.1 Alphaproteobacteria bacterium
CACGCCGCGCCGGCGCAAGATCTCCTTGCGGATCGCAAGTCCGACGCCGGGTTGCTGCTCGTGCCTCACGATGGGCAGATACACGTCGTAGACATCCTCGGCCCCTTCGACGTCGCCGGCAAAGAAGCGCTTGCACACCTCGACCAGCATCTCAGGAAACGCCACGCCGGTGTTGGCGCCATCGGCGCCGCGGCGCAACTCTTGCGGCAGGTACAGCGCGCTGTTGCCGACCAGGATCGAGACGCGGCGCTTGCGCGCGCCGCTCGCCTCCGCCTGGCGCACCTTGGTGAGCTTGCGCAGGCCCGGACAATCCTCGTGCTTCAGGACTTTGATGGTCTCGAATTGGCCGAGCAGCTTGTTCACCAGCCCCGCCGACATATGGACCTGCGTGAGTTGCGGATAATCCTGCAAGACGATGGGGACGCCCGAACCGAGCGTCTTCACCACGCCGGCGAAATAAGCTTCGATCGCGTCCTCCGTCTTGAGTCCGGGCATCGGCGAGACCATGACGCCGGCCGCGCCGAGCCCCATCACCTGATCGACCAGCGTCTTCATCAAGCCGAGACCTGGCGAGGAGGCGCCGACGATCAGCTTGGCGCGGCCATCGACGCGTTTCAGTACGCGCTCGGCGAATATCGCCGATTCCTCGGCCGACAGCTTGGGCGCTTCGCCCATCACGCCGAGAATGGTGATCCCCTCGCAGCCGCTCTCGAGGTAGAAATCGACCATGCGATCGGTGCTGGCGAGGTCGAGCGCGCCGCCGTCCTCGAACGGCGTGGCGGCGATGATATAGACCCCCTTGGCGTTTTCGTCGATCAAATGGCTCATGATCCCTTCCGCCCTCCGGCGTCGTCGCCGTATCGGGGTTTGACCGGCTCGTAACCGGCGCTATAAAGTCGGATTTTCACCCATTCGGCGGGGTCACCGCAATGAACGAGTCGCCTCCGGCGAACGAACCGGCACGTCTCCGGACGCTCGAGAAATACGAGATTCTTGATACCCCGCCGGAGGTCGCCTACGACGAGATCGCCGAGCTGGCGGCGCAGATCTGCGGCGCCCCGATCGGGCTGGTGGCGTTTCTCGACGAGCGGCGGCAATGGATGAAGGCCAAATACGGCCTGCCGCCCGATTTCACCGAGTGCCCGCGCGAGATCACCGTCTGCCACAAGACGATCTGCCAGAACGACATACTTCACGTTCCCGACTTGACCAAAGATTCGCGCTTCAACGACTCGCCGCTCGTCACCAGCGCGCCCAACATCCGAATGTACTGCGGTATGCCGTTGATCACGTCCGAGGGTTACGCGCTTGGCACCGTGTGCATCGTCGATTTCGAGCCGCGCGAGGTCAGCTTTGCGCAGCAGGAAGCGTTGCGCCGCCTGTCGCGCCAGGCGATGGCCCAGCTCGAGCTGCGGCGCCAGCTTTTGGAGCGCAACGAGATGCTGCGCGATCTGGCCCGAGCGCGCGACGCCGCCGAAGCCGAGCGGACCAAATCCGACCGGCTTCTGCTCAACATCCTGCCGCGCAGCATCGCCGACGAACTCAAGACGAACGATCGGGTGCAGCCGCGGTTCTACGACTCGGTGAGCGTGATCTTTGTCGACTTCAAGGAATTCACGCGACTGGTCGAGAACCTCGAGCCGGCGAGCCTGGTCGAGCAGCTCGATCAGCACTTCTCGCGATTCGACGAGATCGCCGGGCAGTTTCGTCTCGAGAAACTGAAGACGATCGGCGACGCGTTCATGGCCGCCGGCGGTTTGCCCGAACCCAACCGGACGCATCCGTTCGACGCCTGCATCGCGGCGCTGCACATTCAGGACTCGCTGGCCAAGGTCAACCGGCAGCGCGAGAAGCTGCGGCTGCCGTTGTGGCAGGTTAGGATCGGCGTCAACACCGGCCAGGTCGTCGCCGGCGTGGTCGGCAAGAACAAGTTCACCTACGACATCTGGGGAAACACGGTGAACGTCGCCGAGCGGCTCGAAGCGGCGAGCGAGCCGGGCCGCGTCAACATCGCGGAATCGACCTGGAACCACGTCAGGTCGCGCTTCGAAACCCAGCCGCGCGGCAGCATCGAAGTGAAGGGCAAGGGCCCCTATGCGATGTACTTCCTCGATCGCATAAAGCCCGAATACTCCGCCGACCCTGGCGGTCTCACGCCAAACCCGCAATTCTGGCAGATCGACACCGAGGGCGGCGCGGCCTCCGACTAAGCCGGACTTTCGCTCAACGCGTTCCGAACAGCCGGTCGCCGGCGTCGCCGAGCCCGGGGATGATGTAGCCGTGGTCGTTGAGATGCGAGTCGAGCGCCGCAGTATAGATCGGCACGTCCGCATAGGCGTCGTGCAGCGTCTTGACGCCTTCGGGCGCCGCCAACAGACAAACGTAACGGATCGATGGCGGGCTCAACTCCTTGACGCGCAACACGGCGGCGACGGCGGAGTGCCCGGTAGCGAGCATCGGATCGAGGATCATTACGTCGCGCTGGCCGATGTCCTCGGGCAGCTTGCAGTAATACTCGATCGCCTCGAGCGTCTTGGGATCGCGATAGAGTCCGAGATGGCCGACGCGCGCCGACGGGATCAGGTCGAGAAAACCGTCGAGTAGACCGTTTCCGGCGCGCAGGATCGACACCAGACACGGCCAGCGGCCGGCATATTCCGGCGCTAGCGTGCGCGCCACCGGCGTCTCGATCTCAGTCATTTTGAGCGGCAGGTCGCGCGTCACCTCGTAGGCCAGCAGCAAGCTCAGCTCGCGCAACGCACGGCGAAAATCGCCCGACGACGTTTCCTTGCGCCGCATCTGGGTCAACTTGTGCTGGATCAACGGGTGTTCGACGACCTTGAGCGTGCGACTCATTTCGACCTCGAGTGACTGTACATGAAGCCCGGCAAGCATAACGCGGCGGTGCGCGGCTGCACGAAAATTCTGTCGCGCGACATTCCGGCCGGCGTTGACGGGTACCGGCAAATTCCCAAATGTGTTACT
>DATFES010000442.1:0-2218 GCA_035250945.1 Alphaproteobacteria bacterium
TTCGCCATGCGCAACTTCCGCACGGCGCTGGAGTTGGCGCGCGCCGGAAAGGTCGACGCGGTGTGCTTCACGCCGTTCAACAAGGCGGCGCTCAAGCTGGCTGGAAATCCCTACGAAGACGAACTGCACTTCGCCGCCGACGTGCTCGGCCACGACGGGCCATGCAGCGAATTCAATGTTCTCGACAAGCTGTGGAACGCGCGGGTCACTTCGCACGTGCCGCTGAAGAAGGTGAGCGAACTGTTGACGGTCGACAGCATCGTCGGCGCGCTGGCGTTGGCTGACGAATGTTTGCGCGCCACGGGGCTGTCGCGCCCCCGAATCGCCGTCGCCGCGCTCAATCCGCACGCCGGCGATGGCGGCAATTTCGGCCACGAAGAAATCGATGTGATTGCGCCCGCCGTCGCTGCCGCGCGCGGTCGGCAGATCGCCGCCGACGGGCCATTTCCGGCCGATACCGTGTTTTTACGCGCCAAGAACGGCGACTATGACGCAGTAATGACGATGTATCACGATCAAGGCCAGATCGCGATGAAGCTGATGGGCTTCGAACGCGGCGTGACGGTGCTGGGCGGCCTGCCTACGCCGGTCACCACGCCGGCTCACGGGACAGCTTATGACATCGCCGGAAAGGGCGTCGCCGAGGTCGAAGCGACGCGCCAGGCCTTCCGCTTGGCCTGCACGATGGGCGCCGCGCGGCGGGATGCGATGAAAGCAGTGTCGCGGGCCTGACCGCGTTGCGATGACGGCGCTTGGCGCGCCGTGGCCCTATCCGCTATCAACTTCGACCCATGGTCGAACCGCCCGTGCTCGCGCTCAAGGATGTCGCGGTCTCGTTCGGCCGCGCGCCGTTGTTCGAGCATCTCGATGCCGGCATCGGCCGCGGCGAGCGGATATCGCTCGTCGGCCGCAATGGCAGCGGCAAGTCGACCTTGCTGAAGACCCTGGCAGGCCTAATCGAACCGGATGCGGGAATGCGTTTTTCGCAGCCGGGCTTGCGCATCGCCTACTTGCCGCAGGAGGCAAGCTTTGACCCCAACGTCACGGCCGGGGCGTATGTGGCCGCCGGGTTCGGCTTGCCGGTCGGCGACGCACAACGTCATCGCATCGACGCCGTACTGTCGCGTCTGGCGCTCGATGGGCCGCGCCCGCTGTCCGAGCTTTCGGGCGGCGAGGCGCGGCGCGCCTCGCTCGCGCGCGCGCTGGTCGGCGAACCGGACGTATTGCTCCTCGACGAGCCGACCAATCACCTCGATCTGCCGACGATCGAATGGCTCGAGCGCTTCCTCGCTGCGTTTCCGGGCGGCGTACTTGCCATCAGCCACGATCGCGCCTTCCTCGCCCGCCTGTCGACGCGGACCTGGTGGCTCGATCGCGGGCGGTTGCGCATACTCGAACGCGGCTTCGCGCATTTCGAGGCCTGGTCGGAGGAGATCATCGAGGAAGAAGCGCGCGCGCAGGCCAAGCTCGAACGGCGGATCGAGAGCGAGAACGCGTGGCTCGGCCGTAGCATCACTGCACGTCGCAAACGCAATGAAGGGCGCAAGCGGCGACTGCTCGAGTTGCGCGCCCAGCGCGCCGCGTGGCTGGGACCACAGGGGCGCGCGCGGCTCGCCGCGACGACCGAGGAAAGCCGAGCGCGGCTGGTCGTCGAGGCCGAGGAGATCGCCAAGTCCTGGCCCACGCCCGATCCCAACGCGCCGCCGCGGATCATCGTGAAGCCGTTTTCGACCCGCATCATGCGCGGCGATCGCATTGGCGTGATCGGACCCAACGGCGCCGGAAAAACGACGCTGATTCGACTGCTCACCGGCGATCTCGCCCCCGACAGCGGTAAGTTGCGCCTGGCGAAGACGATCCGACCGGCGTATTTCGACCAGCGGCGCGCCGTCCTCGATTCCGCCAAGACATTGTGGGAGACGCTCTGCCCCAAGGGCGGCGATCATGTGAACGTGCGCGGGCGGCCGCGCCATGTCGTCGCCTACCTGCGCGATTTCCTCTTCGACGACAAGCAGGCCAAGACCTTGATTGGCGCGCTGTCGGGGGGCGAGCGCAATCGCCTGCTTCTGGCGATCACGCTGGCGCGTCCAAGCAACCTTTTGGTGCTCGACGAGCCGACCAACGATCTCGACATGGATACGCTCGACCTTTTGCAGGAGACTCTCGACGAATACGAAGGCACTTTGCTTATCGTCAGCCACGACCGCGATTTCCTCGA
>DATFES010000445.1:0-3013 GCA_035250945.1 Alphaproteobacteria bacterium
GAACGCATGGTGCGTGACGCCGCGCGCACCTATTGCCAGGAAAAGCTGATGCCGCGCGTGCTCGAGGGATTCCGCCACGAGAAATTCGATCGCGAAATCATGACCGAGATGGGCGCGCTCGGCTTTCTCGGCTCGACGATCCAGGGCTATGGCTGCGCCGGCGTGAACTACGTGTGCTACGGAATCGTCGCGCGCGAGGTCGAAAGCGTCGATTCCGGCTATCGCTCGGCGATGAGCGTGCAGTCGTCGCTGGTCATGCATCCGATCCACGCCTACGGCAACGAGGCGCAACGGCAGAAATATTTGCCCAAGCTCGCTAGCGGCGAGTGGGTCGGCTGTTTCGGCTTGACCGAGCCCGACCATGGCTCCGATCCGGCGGGCATGAAGACACGGGCCAAGAAGGTCGCCGGCGGCTATGTCATGCGCGGCGCCAAGATGTGGATCACCAACTCGCCGATCGCGGACGTTTTCGTCGTGTGGGCGAAGGACGACCAGGACGAGATCCGCGGCTTCATCCTCGAGCGGGGAATGAAGGGCCTGAAGACGCCGAAGATCGAGGGCAAGTTCTCGCTACGCGCGTCGACCACCGGCGAGATCGTCATGGACGACGTCGCGGTGCCGGACGACAACCTGCTGCCCAACGTTGCCGGCCTCAAGGGGCCGTTCGGCTGCCTGACGCGGGCGCGCTATGGAATCGCCTGGGGCGCTCTCGGCGCGGCCGAGTTCTGCTGGCATCGGGCGCGCAATTACACGCTCGAGCGCAAGCAGTTCGGTCGGCCGCTTGCCGCCAATCAGCTCGTCCAGAAGAAGCTCGCCGACATGCAGACCGAGATTTCGATCGGATTGCAGTCCTGCCTGCGCGTCGGACGATTGATGGACGAAGGCCGCGCGACGCCGGAGATGGTGTCGCTCATCAAGCGCAATTCGTGCGGCAAGGGCCTCGATATCGCGCGCGTGGCGCGCGACATGCATGGCGGCAACGGCGTTTCCGACGAGTACCACGTGATCCGTCACGTCCTGAACCTCGAGGCGGTCAACACCTACGAGGGAACGCACGACATCCACGCGCTAATTCTCGGTCGCGCGCAAACCGGGATCCAGGCGTTTTCGAACTAGAAGCGATTGGAAAATACGCGCCGAGGGCGGCGGACCTTGCGGCCCGCCTCCGGTCGGTTGCGCATGCAATTCCGGCGAACGAGGCGGCGGGAGCGTCGTGTCGTTCGGCGGTCAGGCGGCGGTGGTGAGAACCTGGCTGCCTTTGGCGAGCGTGCCGTTCCAGAATCGCTCGAGCTGGCGCAGCGCCTCGGCGGCGACGCGCAGCTTGTCGGCGGTCATGATCGTTTTCTCGAGTTCGATCGCCTGAGTCTGGAATGTCTGGTCGAGGCGGCGATGCAGATCGTGTCCCTTCGGGGTCAAGCGGACGCGCACCGACCGGCGGTCGTGCGGCGAGCGCGCCTGGGTCACGTAATCGTGCTCGATGAGCTTCTTCAAATTGTAGGAGACGTTGGAGCCGAGATAATAGCCGCGCAGCGTCAGTTCGCCGACGGTCACTTCCTCCGAGCCCACGTTGTACAGAATCAGGGCCTGGACGTTGTTGATGTCGCGGATATTGAGCCGGTCGAGATCGCTCTTAACCACATCGAGGAAGTGGCGATGCAGGCGCTCGATGAGGCCGACCGCGTCGAGATATGCGCTCTTCATAATGAAGTCCTTTCCCGCTACTCGTCCGCGGGCAAGGATCAACGAAAACGGTTAATGTTCCCTTACTCACCCCGCAGGAGCTTGATTACGCCGGAAAAATCGCTTCCAGCGCCGCCGCCGGCGGCGAATAGCCCATAGATCGATTGCGCGGCCGCCCCCAGCGGCGTGTTGACGCCGGCCTGCTGCGCCGCCTGCTGGGAAAGCTTCATGTCCTTCAACATCATCGCCGCGGTGAAGCCGGGCTTGTAGCCGCGATTCGCCGGCGATGTCGGCACTGGACCCGGCACCGGGCAATAGTTGGTCATCGACCAGCACTGACCGGACGACTTTGAGCTAATGTCGAACAACTTTTGCGCCTCCAGTCCGAGCTTCTCGGCAAGCAGAAAGCCCTCGCAGACCGCGATCATCGAAATGCCGAGGATCATGTTGTTGCAGATCTTCGCCGCCTGGCCGTTGCCGGTGCCGCCGGCGTGCACGATCGTCTTGCCCATCGCCTGAAGCAGCGGCAAGGCGCGCTCGAATGATTTCTCGGTTCCGCCGACCATGAAGGTGAGCGTCGCCCCTTCGGCGCCGGCGACGCCGCCCGAGACCGGCGCGTCGACCATGTCGTGGCCGGCCTTCGCCGCCGCTTCGCCGACGGCGCGCGCACTTTCGACGTCGATGGTCGAGCAGTCGATCAGCAACGTGCCTTTCGCCGCCGCGGCGATGACGCCGCCTTGGCCCATGTACACGTCGCGCACATGCGCGCCCGCGGGCAGCATTGTGACGATCGTATCGACGCCCTTCGCCGCATCGGCGGGACTCGCGGCGGCAGCCGCGCCGGCCCCGACCACGGGATCGAGCGATGCGTTGGCGACGTCAAACGCCTTCAGTTTGTGTCCCGCCTTGATCAGATTGCGCGCCATCGGCCCGCCCATGTTGCCGACGCCGATAAAACCGATGTTCGCCATGTCGCGTTCCTCCTGGAGTATTCGCGCTCATCCTCTTCTTCACGTCGCGCAGAGCGGGCTCGCCGAACCACCCCGACCGTCGATTACGCTTCATTCCTCGAACGTCAGCTCGTCACGCCCCAGCGTAGCGAAATACTTGTCGATGCACGCAGGGTCGACGTCCTCGAGCCGCGCCGGATTCCAGCGCGGCGCGTTGTCCTTGTCGATCACCACCGATCGCACGCCCTCGAAGAAATCGCCGCCGGCCATGAACCGTTGCACCAGCCGGTACTCGAGCCGCATACAGTCCTCGAAATCGAGGCTTACGCCCATGCGAAGCTGGCGCAAAGTGACGCGAAGGCTGGTCGGCGACTTCCGCAAGA
>DATFES010000446.1:0-10194 GCA_035250945.1 Alphaproteobacteria bacterium
CGCCTTGGCCGCCGCCTCGGCCGCCTCTTCTTCGGCGGTCTTCAGCACGCTCGGCGCCGCGACCGCGGCGATGGTGAAGTCGCGCGTGGTGATCGTCGGCCTCACCCCTTCGGGAAGCTTGACGGCGCTGATATGCACCGAATCGCCGATATCCAGACCATCGAGATCGACCGTGATCAAGTGCGGGATGTTGTCGACGCGGCAATAGACCTCGATGGTGTGGCGCACGACGTTCAGCACGCCGCCGCGCTTGAGGCCTGGCGACTTGTCCTGGTTGAGAAACTTCACCGGCACGCCGACGCGGATGCGCGTTCCTTCGCTCACCCGCATGAAATCGACGTGCTCCGCCATGTCGAAGACGGGATGAAGCTGAATGTCGCGGGCGAGGCATCGCTCGACCGTGCCTTTGACGTCGACATCGAATACGCGGGTGAAGAAACCGGCGCGGTTGACCTCCCGCGCGACCTCGCGCGGATCGAGATCGATGAGCGTCGGGGGCTTCTTGTCGCCATAGATCACGCCGGGCACGCGGCCGGCGCGACGGGTGGCGCGGGCGGCCCCCTTTCCGGCCCGCTGTCGCGGCTCGGCCGCGATCTTGGTCGTCTCGATCATCGTCATCTCCTCTTCATCAAGTTCGGCGCCGGCCTCCAGGGGTGCCGCAACGCCAGTGGAACTCCTCGCGCCGGTGCTTCAGTCGAACAGGCTCGACACCGAACGCTCCTCGCTTATTCGCAAGATCGCCTCGGCCATCAGCGGCGCGATCGTCAACTGCCGGATATTGTTCGACACGCGCACCGCCTCGGTCGCCATGATGCTGTCGGTAATGACCAGCGACTTGATCGGCGACGCGCCGACCCGCGCCGCGGCCCCACCCGACAACACCCCGTGCGTCACATACGCATAGACGCCCTCGGCGCCGGCGTCCATCAACGCCTCGGCGGCGTTGCACAGCGTGCCCGCCGAATCGACGATGTCGTCGGCGAGAATGCAAACCCGTCCCTTGACGTCGCCGATGATGTTCATGACCTCAGACACCCCGGCGCGTTCGCGGCGCTTGTCGATGATGGCGAGGTCGGCCTCGATGCGCTTGGCGATGGCGCGGGCCCGCACCACGCCGCCGACATCCGGCGACACCATCACGACGTCGGCGCCCTTGAAGCGTTCCTGAATGTCCTTCACGAAAACCGGGGCCGAAAACAGGTTGTCGGTCGGAATATCGAAGAAGCCTTGAATCTGGCCGGCGTGGAGGTCGAGCGTCACGACGCGCGCCGCGCCGGCAATGGTAATGAGGTTGGCCACCAGCTTGGCCGAGATCGGCGTTCGCGGGCCGGATTTGCGGTCCTGGCGTGCATAGCCGTAATAAGGGATGACCGCCGTGACGCGTCGCGCTGAGCCGCGCCGCAGCGCGTCGAGGCAGACCAGAAGCTCCATCAGGTTGTCGTTCGCCGGGTACGAGGTCGACTGCATGACGAAGACGTCCTCGCCGCGCACGTTCTCGAGAATCTCCACGAAAACTTCGAGGTCCGAGAACCGCCGCACGCTTGCCTTGGTCAGCGGCAGGTTGAGATACGCCGCGATCGCCTCGGCCAGCGGCCGGTTGCTGTTGCAGGCGAGAATCTTCATCGTACCCGATCCCCTCTGAACTGGCGCACAGAGGCTTTATTTTTCTATTGTATTTCAAACGACTAGCCCGCGGCGGACGACCACCCGGCGCGGGCGGCGCGGAATGTAACAGGGTGTCATAGCAGTGTAAACCGCGGCGAAGTGGCGGTTTGCCACGTTTGCCGCGCGATGATTCGGGGCAGGCGGCCATGGGCCGCGGCAAGTTTGCGCCGAACATCGACTTCGGCTTAGATAAACGCTGAGGGAGTCCGCGCCAGAGCCGCGCCGCCAGCGCGAACAACGCGATCCCTCGCGGGGATCGCTCGATTGGAGATGTATCAAATCCGCTACTTCCTGGCGGTCGCGCAAACCTTGAATTTCACGCGCGCCGCTGAGGAATGCCACGTCTCGCAACCCGCGCTGACGCGCGCCATCCATTTGCTCGAGGATGAGTTCGGCGGCCGGCTGTTGACCCGCGAGCGGACGCTTTCGCATCTGACCGATCTCGGCAAGCGGATGCTGCCGTTGATGCGACAATGCTACGACAGCGCCCTATCGGCGAAGACGCTTGCACGCGAGGTCGCCGCCGGAGAGACCGCGTCGCTGTCGATCGCCGTTTCGCCGACGGTCGATGTCGGGCTGCTGACGGCGACGATAGGCGAACTGTCGCGGGCCTGCCCGTGCGTTCAACTCAAATTGAACCGCGGCGCAAAACGAGAGATCGCCGAGCTTCTCAAGACGGGCGAGGTCGAGCTCGTAATCGCCGGGCCGCTCGGCGAAGGCTGGGAACGTCTCGATGCCTGGTCGCTATTTACCGAACCGTTCGAATTGATCGTCAATCGCGATCACAAGCTGGCCAACCAAAAGACGGTCGATCTCGACCAGCTATCCGGCGAAAGGTTCCTCGTCCAGGCGGCGTGCGAAATGGTCGACGAGATTTCCTTGCGCTTGAGCATGAAGGGCATCGCCAAGACCAATGCTCACGAAGTGACGACGCATCAGGATCTGATCGCGATGCTCGAGGCCAATCTCGGGGTGGCGATCGTTCCTGTCAGCACGAGGCGGTCCGAGCGGCTACGCTCGCTGCCGATAAATGGGCTCGACCTCACGCGCACGGTGGCGATCTACAGCGTCGCGGGCCGGCGACGTTCGCATGTCGCGACGACGCTGCTCAATCTGTTACGCGCGGCCGACTGGACCCCTTACGTCAACTAGGCCGGACTTACAGCGCCATCAGCAGATCCTCGATCGACATCCGCTTGCGGTAGTCGGGGTCGACGAAACGCGCCTTGACCCGGCCGTCCTGGCCGACGACGAACGTCGCCGGAATCGGCAACATCCAGGATTCGTTGCCCTGGTATCGCGGAATGTCGATACCTCCCTCGCCCAGCGCCCGCTCCAATTCGGCGCCGACCCAGATCCCCAGATTGAGCGATATCGCGTAACCGTTGTCGATATCCGTCAGGACCGGGAACGACGCTTGCGACGCAGACTTGAACTCGCGGGCGAACTGCTGGCGATCGGGAACGATGGCGACGATCTGCTTGCCCCGGTCCTTGATTTGATCGTACGCCGAGGCCAAGGCGTCGGCGTTCATGCGGCAGTAATGGCACCAGTGCCCGCGATTGAAGACGATCGCGGTCGGTCCCTTGCTCAGCAACTGCGCAAGGCTCACCAAGCGGCCATCGGTATCGGGCAGGATGAAGGGCGGCATCGGCTCGCCGGGCTGCGGCGCGGACATTCCGGCGCCGGTTTCCCGCAGCCTGCTCACCATCCGGTCGATCGCCTCGGCGAACGATGGCCGCATCTGCCGGACCACATCGGCGAAGGTCGCGAGCCGCTCGCTCGAGGAAGCGTCCAAGTCGCGGCTGCGCCGATACGCTTCATTGAGAACCTCGGCGAGCGGATTTGACGTCATGCGAAGGCTCCAATGGCGGCGACGGATCGCGCCGGTTCGGTGTCGCGTCGCAGGCCACTCGATCAGCCAGGCGGCGCTCCGCGCGAAATCCGAACGTCGAAGTTAACCGGTCGGCGAGCCGACGATCAAGAACGCCTCGCGGCCGCCTTTACGGCCGGCCGCCGTCGGATTGCCGCACCAGATTGGCGATGCCGTCGGCCGCGCCCTCGGCGATCGCGAGCGCGATCTCGGGCCATGCGCGCTCGAGCAATGCGACCGGGACATCGTTCTCCTGCTGCACGTCGCCGACGACGCTGCCGTCAGGGTGGCGCACCACCCAGCGGACGCGCAAGCGGCGCTCGAGCCGATTTTTGGGTGCGACGGCGACCTCGCCGGCGAGCTGCAGCGCCCCCTCGTTCGGGGCCTCGGCGACGGCCACGCGCGCCCGCTGCAGATTGTAAGCGAGCGCCCGCGCCAGGATGTTCGCCTCCGCGGGCGGCGGCCCGGAGATCGCTCCGATGACGAGCGACTTGGCTGGTCCGGCGACGCGGCCGACCGGCGTGGAGAGGGCCGCAATCATCGCTTCGGCGACCTCGCGCGCCGGCTCGCCCCACGCATCGCGGCTGGACGGCGCCACGGCGCGCGGCAGAGCGGCTACGTAGCGTGCGGCGCGCGTGCCGTCGGGGCGATAAAGATCGACTTCGAGGCGACGGGCGCCGTCGTCGCTCGCCCCTACGGCGCTCACGAGCAACAAGCTGCCCGCGTTGCGGGCCCGCGTATCGGCGGGAACATCGGCATTGCGCAACGCTTCGGCGAGCGCCTCGGCGAGCGTCTCGCCAGCCTCACCCGGAAGCCCAACGATCGGCGTCACCAGAACGCCGGCGCGATCAGGCGGCAGCAGCAGCGATTCCGTCAGCGGCTTCGTCTCGGGCGCCAGCGGCCGCGGTACGTCGCCGCAAGCGGCGAGCCAAATGGCGCCGACGATCGCCGCGCATCTCCAACCGCCTTGCCGATCAGGTAAGAACACAGCTCGCCACGAGTCCGAGAAAGAGCGCGAACAAAAATATGATCAGATAGGGCATCGACTGCGGCTGCGTCGATTCACGGCTCGAGCGCGATCGCCGACAGACCGCGCCCGTAGTCGCGCTCGCCGCGCAGGCAGGCGCGGCGATAGCTGAAGAAGCGTTGCTCTTCGCGGCATGTATCGGCCGGCACCTCGTGCACCTGGCGAAGCCCCATGCCGCGCAGGCGACGGGCGACGAATTCGCGCAAGTCGAACATGAAGCGTCCGCCGTTGGACGAGGCGATGAAGAGGGAGGCATTCGCCGGATCTTCGGCGATGAAGGGCGCCGGAAATTCCGGCCCGACTTCGTACGAGCGCTGGCTGATGCACGGTCCGATGCCGGCGACGATCCGCTTGGGATCGGCGCCGAGGCGCGCCATCGCCGCCACGGTGGCTTCGAGCACGCCGGCGATCGCGCCGCGCCAGCCGGCGTGGGCCGCGCCGACGACGCGCGCATCGCGATCGGCGAGCAAGATCGGCGCGCAATCGGCGGTGAGAACGCCAAGCGCAAGACCGGCGTGGCGGGTCACCATCGCGTCGGCTTTCGGCGCCTCCTCGCGCCGCCAAGCGCGTTCGACCTCGACCACGTTCGGGCTGTGGATCTGGTAGCAGGTGAGCAGCGACTCCACCTTCAAGTCGAGATGATTCATCGCGCGCGCGCGGTTGGCCGCTACCTTGTCGGGCGCGTCGCCCGAGCCGAGGCCGCAATTGAGCGAGGCGAACAAGCCCTCGCTGACGCCGCCCTCGCGGGTGAAGAAGGCGTGGCGCACGCCGTCGATGTCGTTGAGCGGTCCGAGGGTGATCATGCCTGTCCATCGGCGGCGATCGGTTCCGGCTGAAATCCGTCGGGAACACCGAATGACGGGCCGACGATCGCCAACGCCTTGAACAGGGTGCCCATTTCATCCGCGCCGATCAAGCGCCGGACGGCGGCAACGATATGCTTGCCTTGTTCGGGCGTCGCCCTGCGCAGCAGCGCGTTGGCGCGTACGCCGAGGCCGAGACGGGCGAGAAAAGCCCCTTGCGGCACGGGGCCATGGACCGCGGCGCCGGCGCCGCGGGCCGCCTCGGCGACCGCCAGGAAATCCACATGCGCCGTCAGATCGCATTCGCCGGGTGCTTTCAGCGGATCGGTAAATTCATGCCGTCGCACCGCTTGCAGCGTGTCGCCAGCACGGCCCGTGGCGTGCCCGTAGTCGACGATAAGTGCGGCGATACCCCCGGCGACCATGCGCCGCGCGATCGCCCGCGCGAGCGCCGTGCCCTCGGGACATAGCTCGGCGATCGTGCCGGTCGCGGCATCGTGGGCGGGATGGGGCGGAGGCGCCAGCGGCCCGATCGCGAAAATGAAACGCTCGGCCTTCGCGTCATAGTCGACGACGCGCTCGCGCCACCCGTCCGGCGCACGCACCAATTGGCGGATCGGCAGCGCGTCGAAGAATTCGTTGGCGATGACGATCGCCGGTCCCGCAGGCACATCGGCGAACGCATCGTGCCAGGTCGGCGAACCGAAATCGGCGAGCGCCAGGGCCTGTTTTTCCCTAAAGGTAGGGTTGGATTCGACCAGATGCACGGCCAACGCGGCGCGCAATTCCGGCGCGGCGCGCGCGATCGCACGCAGCGCGTCGGCCATCAGCGTGCCGCGCCCCGGACCAAGTTCGACGAACAGCAGTTCGGCGGGCCGGCCGCCGCGCGACCACGCATCGGCGGCCCACAGGCCGACCAATTCGCCGAACATCTGGCTGATCTCCGGCGCGGTGATGAAATCGCCCGCGGCGCCCAGCGGGTCGCCGCTGCGGTAATAACCATGCGCGCGATGACCGAGCGCCAGCGCCATGAACTCCCGAACGCTGACCGGTCCGGCAGAAACAATTCGCCGGCGAATCTCGTCTTGAAGCGGGCTCAAGCGCCCGCCCGCACGGGTCCCAGGTTTCGCCGCGCGCTCGAAGCGACCAGCCACCAGCCGGCAACGATCATTGGCAGCGACAGAATCTGGCCCATCGTCACGGGCCCGACGATGTAGCCCAGATGCGCGTCGGGCTCGCGGAACAACTCGCCGGACATGCGGGCGATCGCGTAGCCGATGAGAAACCAGCCGCCAAGCCGCCCCGGACGTTCGCGTACGCCCGGTCGGTGGGCGAGATACGCAAGGATGGCGAACAGGACGAGGCCTTCAAACATCGCCTCATAGAGCTGGCTCGGATGACGCGGAACTTGCGCGCGATCGGGCGGGAAGACGATCGCCCAGGGCGCGTCGCTCGGCCGACCCCACAACTCGGCATTGATGAAATTTGCGATGCGGCCGAAGAACAGGCCGATCGGCGCCGCCGCCGCCACGATGTCGCCGAGCGCGAACATGGAAATGCCGCGGCGCCGTGCGAACAAGACGATGGCCAAAATGACGCCGACCAGCCCGCCGTGAAACGACATTCCGCCGCGCCAGAGAAAAACGATCTCCTCCGGATTGAGCGCAAAATACACCGGCTTGTAGAAAAGAACGTAGCCGAGACGGCCGCCGAGGATGACGCCGAGCGTGACCCATACGACGAAATCGTCGAGGGTCGGACGGTCGATGAATTTCGGCGGACGCTCGGCGAGATATAACGCGTAACGCCAGCCAAGCACGATGCCGGCGATGTAAGCCAGCGCATACCAGCGGACAACGAATGGACCGATCTCGATCGCGATCGGATCGATGGCCGGAAAGGCGAGCGCGAGAAGCGGCAACGGCAAACTCCTGGCGCGTGCAAAGGCATTGCGACGCGCCGCCCGTTATAGGTGCCGCGCCAGCCGAGCGCAATGCGGCGACATGGATGGTTGCGCGGCATCCTTGCGCTTTCCATAATCGACGCCCGACTTCCAGCGCCGGAGCGTCGCCATGCAAACCGACAATCGCTTCCTCGACGATTTGGCCCGCGCCGCCTCGGGCGCGCTTGGCGCGCTGGCCGGCGTGCGGGCCGAAATCGAGAGCCAGTTGCGAGCGCAACTTGACCGCTGGCTCAAGGCACAGAACTTCGTTTCGCGCGAGGAGTTCGAGGCGGTCAAGGCGATGGCGGTGCGTGCGCGCGAGCAGAACGAGGCGCAAGCGAAGCGCCTTGGTGCCCTCGAAGCCAAACTGGCGACCCAAAAGCCGCGGCGAAGCGCCGGAGCCAAGAGCGACTGACGCTCCGAAACGCCCATTTCGGCAAATATTCCTAGAATGTGAGTCACAGGTCCGGCCGCAAGCAGATGGCCGAAAGGCAAAATTTGCCAAAATTATCCACAGGGTAAACAATTTTCTTGCGCCTGCGACTCGGGTTTGGCAACCTACTTCATATGGTGTTGGGGGGACTTCGCCGGCACAATCTGTCGCCGCTACCCACGTAAGACGCAACGACATTGCGCAGTGGGTTCACCGAAGGTTCTTCTCCGACACGAGCCGCCGTCCGCTCACACCCCTGGAGGGCGCGTCGATGCCTGTGGTCTCTGAGCGTCGCTTCGAGTCGAGTGTCAATCCCCTTGATCTGGTCGAAGAAATCATAAGCGCCAACGAGTGGCCCTGCGATCGGGCGGGCGACGACGACCTGGTGGCGCAAATTACCGGACGGTGGGGCGATTACCGGCTGCATTTCTCGTGGAGCGAGGATATGAGCGCGCTCCATTTTTCCTGCGCTCTCGATCTCAAGGTGCCGAAGCATCGGCGCACACCCGTCAACGAACTCCTGGCGCTTGCCAATGAGCGGTTATGGCTCGGCCATTTCGAGGTGTCTTCGGACGAAGGATTGCCGGTCTTCCGCCATGCAGTGCCGCTGCGCGGGGCGCGCGGCGCTTCGGTCGAGCAGCTCGAAGATCTGGTCGATGTCGCGCTCAACGAGTGCGAGCGGTTTTATCCTGCTTTCCAATACGTCGTGTGGGGCGGCAAGAGCCCGGCCGAGGCGGTGACGGCGGCGTGCCTCGATCCGATCGGCGAGGCGTAGACCGTCAAAGGTTGACGATGGCCGGGGCAACGCGCGGGCTGCTGCTGGTGGGCTGCGGCAAGATGGGCGGCGCGCTGCTGTCCGGCTGGCTGGCCGGTGCCGCCGCGCCGCGGCCGATCCACGTCGTCGAGCCGGTCGCTGCGGGCGCCGCGCCGTTTCGCGGCCGACCCGAAGTTTTTCCGCACTCGACCCTCGACACCGTTCCATCGGATTTTGCGCCCGCCGTCGTCGTCTTCGCCACCAAGCCGCAAGGGATGGAGGCGATCGTTCCGGCTTACCGGCGCTTCGCGGGGGGCGACACGGTTTTTCTGTCGATCGCCGCCGGAAGGACGATCGGCTTCTTCGCCGCGAACCTGGGCGGCGAAGCGGCGATCGTCCGTGCGATGCCGAATACGCCGGCCGCGATCGGCCGCGGCATCTCCGTCGCCGCGCCCAACGCGCGGGTGACGGAGGCACAGCGGAATTTGTGCGACGCGCTGCTTGCAGCGGCCGGCGAAGTCGGCTGGGTGGACGACGAGCGGTTGATCGATCCGGTCACCGCCGTGTCGGGCAGCGGTCCGGCCTATGTGTTTCTGCTCGTCGAGTGTCTCGCCGAGGCGGGCGTGGCGGCGGGCCTGCCGCCGGATCTGGCGATGCGGCTCGCGCGCGCCACGGTTTCCGGCGCGGGCGAGCTTTTGCATCGCGATCCGGCGCCCGCTGCGACGCTCCGCCAGAACGTGACTTCGCCCGGCGGCACGACCGCGGCGGCGCTGGCCATCTTGATGGCTGAGGACGGAATGCGACCGCTATTGGCCCGTGCCGTCGCGGCGGCGACCAGGCGATCGCGCGAGCTCGCCGGCTGACGACGCCTGATAGCCGACACGATGACCTCACCGCTCAGCGCCAGCGCGCAAAAGGTTCAAGACGCGCTGCGTGCGCGCGGTTTCGCCAACCAGGTGGTCGAACGCGCGCAATCGACGCGAACTTCTGCCGATGCTGCGGCGGCGGTCGGCTGCACGGTGGCGCAGATCGCCAAATCGATCGTCTTTCGCGCTGTGTCCAGCGATCGACCGGTGCTGGTGATCGCCAGCGGCGTCAACCGCGTCGACGAGCGCAAGGTCGCCGCGGCGATCGGCGAGGGTTTGCGGAAGGCCGATGCCGAGTGGGTGCGCGATAAGACCGGTTTCGTGATTGGCGGCGTGCCGCCGCTGGGCCACAACACGAAACCGCGTGTCCTTGTCGATCGCGATCTGCTGGCGCTGCCGGAAATCTGGGCCGCCGCAGGAACGCCCAACGCCGTATTCAAACTGACGCCCGACGAGCTCGTGCACATGACCGGCGGCGATGTCGCCGACATCGCCGCGGCACGCCGCGAAGCGACGTGATGGCGCGCACGACGCCGATGAAAATCGTTCGGCTGCGGCGATGGATCAATGATAGCCGATGCCGAGGAAGTATTCCTTGAGCTGCGCTTCGTCCAGCTTTGCTTCCTCGTACAATCTCAACAACGCCTCACGCAACGTGAACAGCCCGGCCACGGTTCGGTCGCGCTCTACGACTGGAATTCGCCGCAACTGACGTTCGAGCATCGTCGCGACCACGTCTTCGAGATGATCGTCGCGCCGACAGGTGACGACATCGCGCGTCATCAGGTCCGATACCGTCAGGCAGCAGGCTGCTTTGCCGCTGGCGCATCG
>DATFES010000460.1:0-4060 GCA_035250945.1 Alphaproteobacteria bacterium
CTTCAGGGCATAGACCGCGCCGCCGACGATCGAGACGAAAGCGATCAACGACCCGAGCGCCAAAGTCGACAGCCCGGTGATGCCCTGGCCAATCGTGCATCCCAGCGCCAGAACGCCGCCGACGCCCATCGCCGCGCCGCCGGCGAGGTGGCGAAGCATGTCGCGCGCGTCGGTGAAAGATTCGAGGCGATAGGTGCCGCTAGCCAGTGCGGCGCTCGCGGCGCCGGCGATCACGCCGCCGACCGCGCCGATACCAAACGTGATCGAGGCGCCGCTGAAGGTCATCAGGTAGACAAGACTGTCGCCGACCGGGGCGACGAAAGTGAGCGATGCGAGCGGCACGGGCTCGAAATCGTCGGCGCCGAGAACTCCGGTGGCGAGCCATCCGGCCGGGATGGTCGCCCCGATCGCCGCCGCGCCCAACGCTTGGCCACGGCCGGCGCGGAAGCTGGCGTCGCCCAGCGTGTAGGCGAGGAGTCCGCCGCCGACGAAGAGCGCGACGATGCCGCGGACGGACGCCGGCTGGATGCCCGAAAGGGACGCGAGGATTTCGGGCAAGCCTTGCGAGGCAAGGCCCCAGCCACGTAGATCGATGTTGGTCGGCTCGATCACGCCCACCCTCAAGGTCGCGACGAGGCCGCGCAAGGTCATGTACGCGGCGACGCCGAGAACGAGGACGACGACCAGCGATTTGAGATTGCCGCCGCCGAGGCGGACCAGCGTCCGGCTGCCGCAACCGCCGGCCAATACCATGCCAAAGCCAAACATGAGGCCGCCGATCACCGCGCCAAGCCAGCCGAAATTCGGCGTCAGATAGATCGACTTTCCGAGATCGACGACGCCCGCCAGGTGCAGCACGGCGCTGCCGAGAATGGCGACCGCTATAGCCAACAGCCAGGCGCGCATGCGCCGGCCATCGCCCATCAAGACGAGATCGGAGACCGCGCCCATGGTGCAAAAGTCGGTGCGCTGCGCCACCGCGCCGAAAACCAGGCCGATTACGAAACCGAACAGCGCCATAAGCGCATTGACCGACATATCGTGACCGCGAGCGGTGAATCGAGGCGGGAATTGTAAGGCTTGTCGGCGCGGCGGAGCCAGCGATAAGCTCCCCGCCGTCGCTCCTTTCGCCGGACCTGACGCACCATGACGACTATCGTTCTCGACACCAAGGGCCTGAATTGTCCGCTGCCGGTCCTCAAGGCGAAGAAGGCGATCAGGGACGTGCCGCAGGGCGCGACACTGCAGGTGCAGGCGACGGATCCCGGCGCGATCAAGGATTTCGAGGCGTTCTGCGCCACAACCGGCCACGAGTTCGTCGGCTGGCGCGACGACGCCGGCGTGCTGATCATCGACATCCGCAAGCGTGGCTGATCAATCCCCGGAGCGGACGGGTATCGGCGGCGGCGAACCGTTGCTTGCGGCGAGCGAGGCGAGGCGCACGTGCTCGATGGCGTAACGGCGCATGCGCCGTTTGTGGGCCATAATGAACGCGCCGAGGGAAATGGCGAAGAGGCAAAGCATGGCGAGGCCGAAAGCCAGCGCCACGTCGCCCAGCACCGCCTCCAGCGCCTCGCCGAACGCATAGCCGAAGCCGGCGAAGCTGAACGCCCAGACGAAGGCGGCGGCGAAATTGAGCGCCATGAACCTGAGGCGCGGAACGCCGCTCATCCCCATCGAGAACGACGCGAAATTGCGCACGCCGTAAATGAAGCGAAACGACAGGATGAACCAGGTGTCATAGCGGCGCAGCGCCTCCAAGGCCAGCTCAACGCCAGGACGCCAGCGCGGAAAGCGCACCAAGAGCGTCTGACCGTAGCGGCGTCCAATCCAAAAGTAGCACTGGTCGCCGGCGAAGCTGCCGAACCAGGCGCAGAGAAAAACCGCCAACCAATCGAGCACGCCTTGGTGCGCCGCAAAACCGGCGAAGATGACGAACGTCTCGCCTTCGAAGAAGGTCCAGACGAAGATGAGGGCATAAAGAAATGCGCCGTAATCGGCGAGGAGCTGTTCGAAATTCACTGGTGTTTGCCGCTCGCCGCCGAATTATTGAAGTTTTTTGCCCTGGCCGCCCGAGGCCGACATTATCACGGTAAAGTTAAATAAAACAACAATGTGGGCGGCGGTACGACCTGGATCAATTCGCCGCTCCTGGGTGGAATCGGCCAGCGTCGGCGAGCGGGCCTGGTGCCGGATGAGGGGATCGAACCCCCGACCTTCGGTTTACAAAACCGCTGCTCTACCGCTGAGCTAATCCGGCCCGGATCAACCGGCCGAAACGCCGGCGGCCACGGAATACTCCAATTTCCCCTGATCGTCCAATCGGCCGGCCGGGGGTCAACAGAGGATCCGCTTGCGATCGGGATCGTATGGCGCTTTGGCGGTGCGCGTCGCCGGCACGGGCCGGCAGAACGCCTCGATCTCGTAGTCGGCGTGGCCGGCATCCTCGGCCGCGACGTACCCATAAACGATGCTGCGCGCGACGGTGTGACCATAGCCGCCGCTGGTCGTCACACCGAGCACTTTGCCGCGACGCGTGATCGCCTCGCCGCCGTAGACGGCGACCGGCTCATCCAAAAGGAAGATGCATAATTTCCGCTTCGGCCCATCCGCCTTGGCGCGGGCCAAGGCCTCGCGGCCGATGAACTCGCCTTTATCGAGCGCCACGCAAAAGCCGAGCCCCGCCTCGTAGGGCGTGTAGTCGGGCGTGATGTCGGCGCCCCAGTAGAGATAACGCTTCTCGATCCGACAGGTCTCGATCGCACGATAGCCGGCGTCGGCGATCTCGAATTCCGCGCCCGCCTCCCACAGCCGCTCGTAAACATGGGCCGCGTACTCGCTCGGCATGTGAAGCTCCCAGCCAAGCTCGCCGACATAGGTAATGCGGATCGCCAGCACCGGCGCGTAGCCGATGCGGATCTCGCGCGCCGCCAGATAAGGAAATCGGTCATGACTTACGTCGTCGTCGCACGCCTTCTCGAGCACCTTGCGCGCCAACGGCCCGCTAAGGTTGATCACGGCCCTCGCCGATGTGACGTCGCGCATGACGACCGATCCGTCGCGCGGCAGATGGCGTTCGATCCAGTTTCCATCGCGCACGCCGAACCCGCTGCCGGTGACGATGTAGAATCGATCCTCGGCCAAGCGGGTGATCGTGAGATCGGCCTCGATCCCGCCGCGCGCATTGCAGAGCTGCGTATAGATCGCAGTCCCGGGCGGTTTGCCGAGATCGTTCGCCGCGATCCGTTGCAATGCCGCGAACGCCCCGGGGCCGATCACTTCGAATTTCGAGAACGAACTTTGGTCGATCAACACGACCCGCTCGCGGATCGCCTCGTGCTCGCGCCCCACCGACTCGAACCAGTTGGGTCGCCCCTCGAAAGCCGGCTCGTCGCGGGCGTCGACGCCGGGCGGCGCGAACCAGTTCGGCCGCTCCCAGCCGAAGCGCGACCCGAACACGGCGCGCTTGGCGGCGAGCAGCGGATAGAGCGGGCTGCGGCGACCGCCGCGGCCCGACGCCATCTCTTCGACCGGCCAGTGAATACGATAGTAGCGCCAGTAGCTTTCGACCGCGCGCTCGTTGCGGTAGCGGCGGCTCATATGGTGCTGGCCGAAACGCCGCACGTCGAACGCCCAGAGATCGAGCTCGGGCTCGCCGTGGACGATCCATTCGGCGATCGCCCGGCCAGCGCCGCCCGCTGCCGCGATGCCCGAGGTGAAGCCGCAGGCGACGTAGAAATTATCCAGCTCCGGCGCCGGCCCGAGGATCGGCTCGCCGTCGGGCGAGATCGGAATCGGACCGTTGATCAGTTGGCGCACGCCAAGGCGCTCGAGGATCGGGATGCGCTCGGCGGCCGGCAATGCGATCTGCTCGAAGCGCTCGAAGTTGGACGCCAGCAGCTCGCGTCCGAACTCGAACGGAACGCCGTCGCGGCCGCCGAAGGGAACCGTATTGGGCTCCCAGCCGCCGATCACCAGCGCGCCGACATCGGGCTTGAGATAGAAGGCACGATCGGGATCACGCAGCGTCGGCAGGTCGCGCGGCAATTCGTTCGACTTC
>DATFES010000470.1:0-2079 GCA_035250945.1 Alphaproteobacteria bacterium
AAGTTCATCGGCGTGCCGCCCATGTCCTTGAGCACGTCGCTGGGCAGCCCCGACGAAATGCGGAAGCGGAGCTTGGTGAACTCGGAGACCGATGCGACCGGCTTGCGGAACCAGCCGAACGCCTCGGGTCCGTCCGGCGCATACAGGAAGGGCATGACGTCGGCCTTGAGGATTTGCGTGTAGTATTCGACGTAGAGCTCGCGACCGCCGCCGCGCATGTACCATGCGAGTTGGCCCATTTGGTCGAGGCCGCTTCCCGAGCCGCCCAGCGGCGAACTGAAAAGACCGCCCGCCGGGTGCTTGCCGGTCGCGTAGTGGGTCCACCACTGTCCGGCGTCGACCACCCCCTTATTCGTCGCGTCGAGTATTTCGTTGGGATTGACGATCGCGCCACTCGGCAGGATCTGGATCTTCAGGCGGCCCCCGGACATCTTTTCGACGTTGGAGGCGAACCGGCTCAAGAGGACGAAATGCGGTGTTCCCGCCGGGTTTGCGCTTTGCAGCTTCCATGCAATCTGCGTCTGCTGTGCGCGGGCGAGCGTCGCCGACATCGCCACGCCGCCGGCGATTCCTACGCCCGCCGATTTCAGAAGTTTTCTCCGTTTCATGGGCTTTTCCTCCGTTGCAATGGGTCAGGGCCTCCTTGTGCAAAGCGTTCTTCAGAGCGGTTGTTTCTCCGCTCCGGCTCTCCTTTTCGGACGTGCGCCGGTCGGCGCGAGCATGCGCTCGGCCACGCGTTCGCGCGGCGCGATGAAGTTCTTACCGCGCTCCGCGACGAGCGCGTCGTCGATGAGATCCCGCCATTCGTCCGCGCCGACGCCGTAGTCCGCGGGATCGACGGAGACGCCAAGGCCTACGAGGAACCGTTCGAGCCGCTCGGCGCCCGCCGCGAGGTCGGCGCCGAAGATTTGCCGTAGCGCTTCGTCGCACGCGGGGTCTTGGCCGACAACGGTCCGCATGACCCGCGGCAGCGTGAACGAGCATGCGAGGCCATGCGGAACGCCGTGCCGCAGCGTGACGCCATAGGAGATCGCGTGCGCCAACGCCGTCCTCGTGTTCGAGAAGGCGAGGCCGGCGAATAAGGCCGCCTCGGCGATGCGCGAACGCAGCGCGAGATTTCCCAGGTCGCCGACGAGTGCGGGGAGGTGGGCGAGGATACCGCGCGCTGCGATAACGGCGAAGTTGGCCGAGACCGGATTGGAATTGACGTTCCACAGGCTCTCGAGCGCGTGCGAGAGCGCGTCGAGCGCCGTGCTCACCGTCAGGCCGGCGGGCGCGCCGAGGGTCAACTCGGGATCGATGACGGCATGCTGCGGATAGAGCGCGGGGTCGGAAAGCGAGTATTTCCTGCCGCGATCGGTATCCCAGACCGTCGCCCAGCAGGTGACCTCGCTTCCCGTTCCGGCGGTCGTCGGCACGGCGATGATCGGTAAGATGACATTGTCGTTCGCCGCGGTCGCGCCGGAGAGACGCTGCTCGACGACGGCGAAGTCCCCGTTCGAGGCGGCGACGACCTTCGCGGTGTCGATAACGGACCCGCCGCCGACCGCCAGGATGAGTTTCGGCGGACGGTTCGCGGCCGCCAGCGAGGCGCATGCGGTGGCGAGCGCACTGAAATCGGGGTTGGGCTTGACCTGGTCGATGACGCAAACGGCTGGGCCTGCCGTCGCCGCGATCACCTGCGCGAAATCGCCAAAGCGGGGTTCGTCGTACGTCACAAGCGCGTACGGCCGGCCCCCGATCAGGCCACCGACGCGCCGCAGCGATCCCGCTGCGAAGTGGACGACGACCGGATTCGCGTAGGTCCACACGCCGACGTTCCCCCGCATTCGAAGGTGGACGCTTGCTTAACTCATCGCACAACAGCCATTATTTATTCCAATGCAATTTCCGTATCCGTTCGATTGATTAAAGCAATGCATTACACCAAGCTACGCTCCTTCCACGCCGTGGCCACCGCCGGCGGCTTCACCGCGGCCTCGAAGCAGCTCAATATCGGACAGCCGACAATCACCAGCCAGGTCAAGGCGCTCGAGCGGTATTTCCGCGTCGAGCTGTTTCACCGCCGCGGCCGGCGGG
>DATFES010000474.1:0-2101 GCA_035250945.1 Alphaproteobacteria bacterium
TACGGCTCGCGCTCGACGCCGACGGCGGGCGCGGCGACGGCGATGGCGGCGCGCAAGATCAAGGCCAAGGCGCAGATGATCGCCGCGCATCTCCTCGAGGTCTCGGAGTACGATGTCGAATGGGACGTCGACCGATTCCTCGTCAAGGGGAACCCGGAGCGCTCGAAGACCATGAAGGAGATCGCCTGGGCAGCCTACAACGGCGTGCCGCCCGGCATGGAGCCCGGACTTGAAGCGGTCAATTACTACGACCCGCCAAACATGACCTATCCGTTCGGCGCATATATCTGCGTTGTCGACGTCGATGTCGACACCGGCGCCAGTACGGTACGGCGTTTCTACGCGCTCGACGATTGCGGCACGCGCATCAACCCGATGATCATCGAGGGCCAAGTGCACGGCGGGCTGACCGAGGCGTTCGCCATCGCCATGGGACAGGAGATCCGCTACGACGAGATCGGCAACGTGACCGGACCGACCTTCATGGACTACTTCCTGCCGACCGCCGTCGAAACGCCGAAATGGGAGACCGACTGGACGGTGACGCCGTCGCCCCACCACCCGATCGGCGCCAAGGGCGTGGGCGAAAGCCCGAATGTCGGCGGCGTCCCGTGCTTCGCCAACGCGATCAACGACGCGTTCGCGTTTCTCGGCTCGACGCACATCGCGATGCCGCACGATCATTGGCGCACCTGGACGGTCGCTGAAAAACTTGGACTGCATGGCTGATCGCGCGGCGACATTCCGCCGCGCCGGCGGCGGCGATCGCAACGGCGGCCGGAGCGGCGCATGATCCCGGACCGCGATAAGATCGCCGACCGCCTTGCCGCCGTCGGCTACGTCGCGGACGCCGATCTGTCGCTGGCGCTGTGGCTGATGGACTACCTCAAGCGCCCGCTCTTGCTCGAGGGCGAAGCCGGCGTCGGCAAGACCGAGGTCGCCAAGGCGCTGGCGGCGGTGCACGAAACCGAATTGATCCGGCTGCAGTGTTACGAGGGGCTCGATCAGAACGCCGCGCTCTACGAGTGGAACTACCAGCGTCAGCTTCTCGCCATCAAAGCCCACGAGGGCGCCGGCGCCAGCGCCGACGCCATCGAGGAGCATATTTTCTCGGAGAAGTACCTGCTCGAACGTCCGCTATTGGCGGCGATCCGTCGCGACCGGCCGCCGGTGCTGCTGGTCGACGAGGTCGATCGCGCCGACGAGGAGTTCGAAGCGTTCCTTCTCGAGCTGCTGTCGGACTTTCAGGTCAGCATCCCCGAGCTTGGCACGGTGAGCGCACGATCGATCCCGCGCGTGGTCCTGACGTCCAACGGAACGCGCGAGCTGTCGGATGCGCTTCGCCGGCGCTGCCTCTACCACTATGTCGACTTTCCCGACGTCGAGCGCGAGGCGCGCATCATCGTCACCCGCCTTCCCGCTATCGACGCAGCCCTGGCGCAGCAGATCGCGCGGATGGTGGCGGCGGTCCGCAAGGAGGATCTTCGAAAGGTTCCCGGCGTCGCAGAGACGCTCGACTGGGCGGCTACTCTCGCCGGTCTCGACGTCCACGAACTGCGCGCCGAGCCGGAGACGGTCCACGAAACCTTGATGTGCCTGCTCAAGACGCACGAGGACCGGACGCGGATGACCCGCGAGGTGACCGACCGCCTCCTCGGCAAAGTCGCTTGATCGCGACGAAGGCGGCATGCCTACGCCCGAAAAGGACGGTCCGGACCAGATGATCGGCGCCGGCACGCGGCGGCTGGTCGGGTTCGTGCGGACCTTGCGCGCCAACGGTTTCGCGGTCGGCCTTGCCGAATCGCGCGACGCGCTGGCGATTCTCGCGTCGCCTGCGGCGTCGCGCTCGTCCTTGCTCAAACCGGCATTCCGCGCGCTGTTTTGCGCCGATCGCTCCGATTGGGAGCGCTTCGACGATATCTTCGCCGCGTACTGGCTCGGCCGCGGCGTGCGTCGCGCGCTGCGTCCGACGGCGACGGTCGCGCACGGCGGCCCGTCGTTGCAGCGCCTGGCCGAGGCGGCTCCGCCCGATCCGTCGATGGGCGACGCCGACGCCGCCGGCGACGCGAGAATCGCCAGCGCGTCGCGCGATTCGGCAAGG
>DATFES010000299.1:0-2872 GCA_035250945.1 Alphaproteobacteria bacterium
CCCGTTGTGCACCAGATCGAGGGACACCGCGAGGAGAGTTTCGAGGCCGATCATTCCGGCCGCCGCCTGCGCGAACGGCAGGCGCTTGGAATCCTGGTCGTGCGGGGCGTGGTCCGAGGCGATGGCGTCGATCGTGCCGTCCTTGATCCCTTCGATCACCGCCTTTCGATCGTCCTCGCCGCGCAGCGGCGGCGAAAGCTTGGCGAAGGTACGGTATTCGCCGACGGCGGTTTCGTTGAGAGCGAAATACTGCGGCGCGGTGTCGGCGCTCACCGGCAGCCCGCGTGCCTTGGCTCGGCGCAGCGCGTCGACGGCGGCGCCAGTCGAGACGTGCGCGACGTGCAGGCGACCGCCGGTGAGCTCGACGAGGCGCAAATCGCGTTCGACCATGATCACCTCGGCCGCGACCGGAATTCCGGAGAGACCGAGGCGCGTGGCGATTTCGCCGGCGTTCATCGCCCCGCTGGCAAGGGCCGGTTCCTCGGGGTGCTGGATGATCGGCCGGCCGACGATCCTGGCGTAGGCAAGCGCGCGGCGCATCAGCTGCGCGTCGGCGATCGCCGCGGTTCCGTCGCTGAAGCCGACCGCGCCGGCCTCGGAGAGGAGTCCAATCTCGGTCATTTCGCGCCCTTGCAGGCCGCGCGTCACCGCCGCATACGGAAAGACGCGCACCCGGCACGTGTCGCGGGCGCGGCGGAAGACCGATTCGACGAGCGACGGGTCGTCGATCGGCGGCCGGGTGTTCGGCAGACAGACCATCGTCGCCACTCCGCCGGCCGCCGCAGCCTCGCCGGCGGTGGCCATGGTTTCCTTGTGTTCTTCGCCCGGCTCGCGGAGTTGCACCCGCATATCGACCAGCGCTGGGGCCAGCACGGCGCCGGCACAGTCGACCGTCTCGATGCCGCGAGGTCCGACGGCCGCCAGTGCCGAGGCGCGGGCAAGATGCGGACCCAGATCGGCGACGACGCCATCGGCGACGACGACGCCGCCCGTCGTATCGAGGCTGCTCGCCGGATCGACCAGCCGGGCATTGACGTAGGCGACCGGCGGGCCGCCTCTGGCGCCGAGACCATCGCGCGTGGTCATAGCGGCGCGGCGGGCGCGTTGGAGCGCAGATTGCGGGTCAGGATGTCGAGGCACGCCATGCGGACCGCAACGCCCATTTCGACCTGTTCGCGGATCAGCGAACGCTCGACATCGTCGGCGACCTCGCTGTCGATTTCGACCCCGCGGTTCATTGGCCCGGGATGCATGATCAGCGCGTCGGCCTTCGCGAACGACAACTTGGCGCGATCGAGTCCGTAGAAATGGAAATACTCGCGCACGGAAGGGACGTAATTGCCCTGCATTCGCTCGGTCTGCAGCCGCAGCATCATGACGATGTCGCATCCGGCAAGTGCCTGGCGCATGTCCTGGAACACCTCGACGCCGAGCCGATCGACGGCGGTCGGAATCAAGGTCGGCGGCCCGACGACGCGGACACGTGCGCCCATGGCGTTCAGCAGATGGATATTCGAGCGGGCGACGCGGCTGTGCAGGATGTCGCCGCAGATGGCGACCAGCAGGCCCTGCAGACGTCCCTTGCGGCGGCGAATAGCGAGCGCGTCGAGCAGCGCTTGGGTCGGATGCTCGTGCGCGCCATCGCCGCCATTGATCACGGCGCAATTGACCTTTTCGGAGAGGAGTTTGACGGCGCCAGACTCCGAGTGGCGAACGACCAGCACATCGGGGAGCATGGCGTTCAGCGTCATCGCGGTATCGATCAGCGTCTCGCCCTTCTTCACCGACGACGATTCGACCTGCATGTTGATGACGTCGGCGCCGAGACGCTTGGCCGCCAGCTCGAAGGAGGTGCGGGTGCGCGTCGAGTTCTCGAAGAAAAGATTGATGACCGTCCGGCCGCGCAGCAGATCGCGCGCGCGTTCGGACGAATGGCTCGCGGCGGCGTAAGCGTCGGCGAGATCGAGCAGGAGCGTGATCTCGTCGGGCGAAAGCGCCTCGATCCCGAGCAGGTGGCGATGACGGAAAGAAGCGAGCGAGTCCGACGAAACGGAAGTGCGGGGAGCGGCGGACGCGATCATTAAAGCGGCCTTATAGCGCGCGATGGCATCAGCGGGCAAGGAAACGCTCGGCGGCCAGGGAAGCCAGCATACCATCCGGTGGGATCCGACGCCTCGCCGGTCGTTGGCGGTTTCGACCGAGGTCGATGTATGTCCAGCCAGGGTCGCCTAGTCGCATCGTGCCGCGTTGTCCCGGGCGTCGCCGGCCGCCACGGGGCCGATGACGTCAAAAGGGCGCCCCTGGAAATATCGGCTAACAGGACTTGTCGCCGACATGGCCCGAACAACGCGATTGACCCGAAGCTGTCGTTGCAACGTAGACGAAAAGCGGCCGAAGTCGCGCCGTGCTGCGAGATCGGCCAATAGGGCATTTCAATAGTCAGAGTGGCAGTTTGGTTTGAATTTATGTAATGTGGGGCGTTCTTCCAGTCTTTCTCCATCGATACCACCATATACAAGGCAAATCGCCATGATCGCTCGCGATCAGCGCGTGATCGCCGCAATTTCTGTGGAGTCCCAGCCAATGCGACAATGTAAATCACGGCGGATGTCGAACGATGTGGCCGTAAACAACGCGACAATCGGTGCGCATCTCGGTCGCGAGATTTTCGAGGGCGTTACCGACGGTGCCGAGGACACTCGGCGCCGGGCAGAATCGTCCCGCACCAAGTATTTCGTATTGGCCGTCGCGGCGGTCTTCGCGCTGCTTCAGGGCTGTTCCTCGCCGGTACGGCAGGCGGCGGTGCCCAAAGAGCAGGAGGATGCGGCGGTCGTCGGCGGCATGACCGGCATACGCTATTGGAAGCAGGCGG
>DATFES010000302.1:0-2365 GCA_035250945.1 Alphaproteobacteria bacterium
TCCGCTCGACGGATCGAGCGTCATCAGGCCGTTCTTGTAGTCGGCGAGGAAAACCCGCCCATCGCGATGGATCTTGAGCCCGTTGGGCCAACCGTCGTACTCCGCCACCAGCGTCCACGTGCCCGAAGGGGCGATGCGAAACACGCGCCCGAACGGCACATCGACGACCCACAGATTACCGTCGCGATCGACGCTCGGCCCTTCGAGAAACGAATCGACGGCGCGCCCGCCGCGATTGGCGTCGGTCCAGGCGTTGCGGCGTGCGCGGCGGAACTCGTCGGGCATGCGGGTAAAAACCCGCGCCGGCACGATCGCCGGTGCGCGAAACGGCATCAGCGAAGATCCTTGTCGACGGCGCGCGCGCTTGCTCCGGCGTAGGTGTAGAGAAACTCGGGCGGGATCGGCCCCTTGTTGCGTCCGCCTTGCTGGGTCTGCTCCCAGGCGTGGGCGAGAATTCCTACGGCGCGCGAAAGGATGAACAGCCCGCGTCCCAAGGGCGGCGGAAAACCGAGCTCGGCGAAGACCACCGCCGAGACGCCGTCGATGTTCATCGGCACGCGCTTGCCTTTGCGGCGCATGAGATCGGCTTCGACCGCGCGCCCGATCGCGGCGAAATGCCCGCGTACCGTGCCTGCCTTGGCGGCGGCGTCGACAAGTTCGAGGAGCCGCGGCGCGCGAGGATCGACCGGATGGAAGCGATGCCCGAACCCGGGCACGAACTTTTCGCCGCTGGCGAAGAACGCGTCGATCGCCGCGGCGGCGGCGGCGGCCAGCGCCTCGCCCTCGTCGTGGGCAGCGGCAATATCGGAATACAGCATCATCGCCTGCTCGCCAGCGCCGCCGTGCACATCGCCGAGTACGTTGATCGCCGAGGCCATGGCGTTGTTGATGCCGACGCCGCAAGTCGCCGCCATGCGGGCGATGGCGATCGAGGGCGCTTGCGGGCCGTGATCGACCGAGGCGACCAGCGTGGCGGTCAGCAGATCGGCCTCAGCCTTCGAAGGCAGCGCGCCGCGCAGCATCAGCCAGATCATCTGGGGAAAATCGATGCGGCCGATGAGCTGCTCGACGGGATAGCCGCGCATGCGGATGATGCCGGGCGAAATTTCGATGACCTCGGTGCGCCACCAATCGCGCGCCGCCTTCTGGCCGGCGTCCATCGCGCTGTCGCTCATATTGCGCCTTCCTTTCTGAGATCGGCGATCTCGCCGTCGCCGAGACCGAGCTCGCGGAGAATCGCCTCGCTGTGCTGACCCAGCGTCGGCGGCGGCGAGAGCTCGACCGCCGGCTCGCCAGTAAGGCGGAATCCGCTGTTGACCACGGCGATGTCGCGTCCCACGCCCGCCACGCGCTCGAAGCGCCGCAGGAAGCCGCGCTCGACGACCTGCGGCTCGGCCAACGCTTGCGGCACCGACAACACACGCCCGGCCGGAACTTCGGCGTCGTTCAGAAGGATCTCCCATTCGGCGGCGGATTTCGCGGCGAGCGCCGTCTCGAGGATTTGCTTCAGCGCGTAGCGATTGATCTTGCGATCCTCGCGATCCTTGAAACGCGGGTCGTCGATCAGGTCCGGCCGTCCGGCGACGCGCGCCACCGCCTCGAAGTGTTCCTGCTTGTTGGCGGCGATGTTGATCAGGCCGTCGCCGGCACAAAAAGCGCCCGAAGGCGCCGCGGTGCGATTCTCGTTTCCCATCGGCTCCGGCGTCTGCCCGGCGATCAGGTAGTTCGACACCACCCACGCCTCGGTGGCGATGGTCGATTCCAGCATCGAACAGTCGATAAAGGCGCCCACACCGGTGCGCGCGGCGCGGACCAGCGCCGCCGCCACCGCCATGGCCGCCGTCACGCCCGCCGTCGTGTCGCTCACCGGATATCCCACCCGCAGCGGCGCCATCGCCGCGTCGCCGGTTATGCTCATCGCCCCCGACAAACCCTGGACGATCTGATCGTAGGCCGGACGGTCACGAAGCGGCCCGGTCTGCCCGAAGCCGGAAATCGCGCAATAGACGAGGCGCGGATTGGCCGCGCGCAACGTATCGGGACCGACATGAAGGCGCGTCATGACGCCCGGCCGGAAGCTCTCGACCAAGGCGTCGGCGCCGTCGACAAGGCGCAACAAGAGATCGCGGCCTTTCGGGTGCTTGAGATTGATCGTCAGCGAACGCTTGCCGGCGTTTTGCGCCAAGAACGAGGCGCCCATCTTGGCGCGGTTCAGCGCCGGATCGGCGCCGAGCTGGCGGGCAAGATCTCCCGAGCCGGGCGTCTCCACTTTGACGACGTCGGCACCGAGCAATGCCAGTTGATAACAGCAGAAGGGCCCGGCGAGCACGTTGGTGAGATCGAGGATTCTGATCCCGGCAAGCGG
>DATFES010000304.1:0-7503 GCA_035250945.1 Alphaproteobacteria bacterium
GCGATCATTCTGCCGATCCTGGCGCTTATCTTCGTGCCCGTGCTGTCGTCGGGCGGCGTGACGGTCAACCGCCTGCTCGTCGTCTGCGGTCTGGCGGCGATCGTCGGCCTCTATCTGCCGACGTTGTGGATCATCCGCAAGACCGATTACCGGCAACAGACCATCCGGCGCGCGCTTCCCGACGCGCTCGACATGATGCTGGTCTGCGTCGAGGCGGGTCTCGGCCTGGATGCGGCGACGGCGCGCGTGGCGACCGAGCTCGAGCGCGCCCACCCGCTGCTGGCGCAGCAGTTCAATTATGTCGGTCTCGAGTTGCGCGCCGGCCGTTCGCGCGAGCTGGCGCTGCGCGCCATGGCCGACCGCGTCGGCATCGACGAGATTTCCTCGCTGGTTACGGTGATCATCCAGTCCGAGCAACTTGGCACCAGCCTAGGCCAGGCGTTGCGCGTCTATGCCGACGAAATGCGCCAAAAGCGACTGATGGCGGCCGAGGAGAAGGCCAACATGCTGCCGGTCAAGTTGGCGATCCCGCTGGTCATTTTCATCCTGCCGGCGCTGATGACGGTGGTGATGTCGCCGGCGGTCATCAAGGTGATCCGCATCCTACTGCCGATCATGCGAAGGGGCGGAGGCGGAGGCTGAGGGGTGGTGGCCCCGTCGCGGTCGACGGGGAGCAATCGGCGAATCCTGGCTGGCGTCAACGCGTGACGCTGGCTCGGTCGCCAATCGAGGGGGTGGGGCGATGAAGCGCATCAAATCGATCTTGCTGGGAACGGCGGCGACGCTGGCGCTCGGCGCGTGCGGCGAAGGCACGCCGTCGAACACCGCTTCGATCAATCCGGTGACCAAGAATTTCTCTGCGCCCTACGCGCCCTCGACGCCCTATGAGCGGGGCAAGCAGTTTTTCGAGATCGGCCAGTTCGGCTCGGCGCTCGAGCAGTTCCATCGCGCGCTGGCCGACGAGCCGCGCTCGTTCGACGCCTTGAACGCCTTGGGCGCCACCTACGACCAACTCGGCCGCTACGAGATCGCCGAGCAGTATTACCGGCGTGCATTGTTGATCGCGCCAAATTCGGCGGCGACGCTGAACAACCTGGGCTACTCGTACATCTTGCAGGGCAAGCGCGCCGAGGCGCAGCGCATGCTCGAGCGCGCTGCCGCCCTTGATCCGAACAACGTCGCCGTGCAGGCCAATATCGCGCGTCTCGATGCCGGCAACATCCCCGGGGCCGCGCCCAGGGTTGACGCGCTGATCGCTGCCGCGAGCCGCGACAAGGCTACGCCGGCCGCCAAGCCGGCCGATCCTGGCCCCCGCGTGGTCCGTCAGTCGCCGAAAACGCAGGTCCTGACCCTCCAGCCCGCCGCACGGCGGGCGCCTGAGGAAGCGCCGCTCCCAATGTTGCCGCGCGTAGAGGCGCCGCAGGTCATCGCGGCCAAACCGTCGAGCCCCCCCCCGGTCGAGCCCGGAGTCCAGACGACAATCGTCGCCGCGCCAACGGCGCCGGTCGTCGCCGTCAGCGCGCCGCCGATATCGTCCAGTCCCCGCGATCTCAAGAGCTTGGTCGCGCGGCAGGGCGTTCCGGTTCCAAGCGCAGTCGCCCACGAACCGCCGCGCCTGGCGGTCGCCGACGACAGCCCGGCGCGCGTTCAACCGGCGCCATTGCTGCAGCGCGCCGCCTATGCGCCAACCGCGGCCGCCGCCGCGGCGATCGCCGGAGCGCCGGGAGCGATCGATCGTGGGCCGCTTTTCCGTACGGTCGTCGAAGTGTCGAATGGCACCGGCCGCCGCTTTCAGGCGGCGCGGATGGGCGCTTGGCTGAAAACCAGCGGGCTGTCGGCGGTACGCCTGACCAACGCCGAAAGCTTCACGAATCGACGCAGCGTCATCTACTATCGCGAGGGGCATCGCGAGCTCGCCTTCGCGCTCCTCGCGGTTCTGCCGCGCGAGGTGGCGATCGAGCCTGCCGCCGAAGAGCAGCGCCAGCCGCTGCGGCTCAAACTGGGGGCGGACTTGCTTGAGTTCGACGCGCAGCTGATCGCGCGCCTTAACGGCGAACGTTGGAGCTGATGCACGCATGACACCCTCTGGTCCGATCGCGGCGCGCCCGGGTTCGCTCGGGCGTTCGCTTGCCGTCCTGTCGCTCTGCGGCCTCGCCGCGTGCGTCAATCCAGAGGTCGAGAAGCTGCAGCATGCGCCGCTCGCCGGCAGCAGCGTGTTTCAAGTGAGTGGGCTCGACGCCAATCTCGTGCAAGGCGAAAAGGCGATCGAAGATGGCCTCTATGAGGAGGCCAACATCCTGTTCTCGCGCGTCCTCGACGTGCAGCCGACCAATCGCCGAGCCAAGCTCGGCTTGGGCGAGGTCATGCTCGGTGTCGGCCGCTACCGCGAGGCGATGGCGCGCTTCGAGGAGGCGTCGACGGACCCGACTTTGGAGGCCAAGGCGCTGCAGGGCCGTGGGTTGGCGTTGCTGGCGCTGAAGAACCGCGACCAAGCCTGTCCCGTTCTTACCGAAACGGTGAAAACCGACCCCACTTTGTGGCGATCGTGGAATGGGCTCGGTCAGTGCTACGACAACGATCAGAAGTGGAAAGAGGCCGAGGATGCCTATCGCAAGGCGCTGGCGCTGAAGCCCGGCAATGCCGCGGTCCACAACAATCTTGGCTTCTCGTATCTGTTGCAGCGCAAGCCGCAGGAGGCGGCGGCGGAGTTCCTCATCGCCATGAAGCAGGATCCGCAGCTCGAAGTCGCCAAGGCGAATCTCCGCTTGGCGTTGGCGGCTCAAGGCCGCTACGACGAATCGCTGCTCGATGTGCCGCGGGAGGAGTATTCGCGTGCCCTCAATAACGCCGGATTCATCGCCATGATGCGTGGCGATTACGCCGCCGCCGAGGCATATCTGAGCCGCGCCATGGAGGCGAGCCCGGCGTTCAACGAGATTGCCTGGCGCAACCTCAACCAGCTCGAAAAACTGAAGAAGTAGGGCGATGGTCGCCGCCCTTGCGCAGCGGCGCCGCCATCGGCGCGCCGTGGAGAAGGTCTGGTGGCCGATTACCTGATCGGCGCTGTGGCGCTGGCGCTCTATTGCGGCGTGCTGCTTTGGGCGGCCGTCAGCGACGCGCGCTCGTACATCATCCCCAATCGGCTGGTGTTGATCTTGATCGCCGCCTTCGTCCTCGCGGCGCCATTATTGCTGCCGTTGCCGGCGATCATGCGCCATGTCCTTGCCGGTATCGGCGTGCTCGCCGTGGGGTTGGCGCTGTTCCATTTCCGCCTCCTCGGCGGCGGCGATGTCAAGCTGTTCGCGGCGGCGTCGCTGTGGGTCGGGCTCGACCTGCTAGTGCCGCAGCTTCTGCTAGTGTTCCTCGCCGGGGGTGTCCTATCGGTTGTGCTGTTGCTGCTGCGCACGACATGGGGGCACGGGCTGTTCTTGTCGCTGTTCGGGCGATGGATGGCGCTGCCGCGGCTGCTCGGCAAGGGCGAGCCGGTTCCGTATGGCATCGCCATCTGCCTCGGGTCGCTTGCTTTGGCGCCGGCGATGACGATGTTCGCGGGCGTGATCTGATCGAGGAGGATGCGGGCGACAAAAATGTCACCGCCCGCTACATCGGGTTGCAAGCGGAAAATAGTAAACCGGCGGTCGAATGATACGCCTAAGTTGTTCTGCTTTCTGAGTTAATACGATGTATTACAAAGTATTATAGTAAAATCCTCCTAAATTTAGTAAGGCCTGTCCAATTTAACGGATTATCAATAGAATAACCTCATGATCCACAGTTGACGTCAGGGGCCTCGAGGGGATCCCGCCGCAAGGTGTGGGGGCGACGCCGCGAAGACCTCGAATGTCGAATCCGGCTGGGGGCGACGATCTGATGGCCCTCCCAGCCATCGTTGGAATCGGGACTCACAGACCAGGACCAAGAGAAGGAGCACACGCTAATGATCAAGTTCATCAATCGTTTCGTCCGGGACGAGGAAGGCGCGACAGCGGTTGAGTACGGCCTGCTCGTCGCCGTCATCTCGATCGTGGTCGTCGGCGCGGCGATCCTCGTCGGCGAAAACCTGTCGGCGGTGTTCAATATCGTGGCCGACTGCTTGAACTCGCCTAGCGCGTCGGCTTGCTCGTAATCTATCTCGCTTCGTTTTAGCGGGACACGCGCGGCCTTCCCGGATACGGGAAGGCCGCGTCGTATTTACGGATCGGGCATGGCGACATTGTAAGCCAGCCTCGGCTCCATCTACCCGGCCGCCGATCAGGCCAATTTCACCCGGATCGACTGTTCGACCTCCCGTGTCGCTCGGCAGGTCACTCACGACAACGACACCAACGTAGCGCACGTTGGTGACACGCGGGATTAACGCACGCCTTCATTAGTTAACGAACAGGACCGCGCAGTAAACTCGGGCTTTTGATAAAATAATCGAAGAATTAACGATAAATTTATCTTTGTCGGGTAAATTTACCGCAAATTAACAGGTGATACCTAGACTGATCGATAGTCCGAAAGCTCGCAGCGCGAGCCGGGGGACAGAGCGCGCAGCACAAAGCGAGGTGGAGGAGCAAATGTTGAATCGTCTTTTTGGCCGCCTAATCCGCGACGAATCCGGCGCCACGGCAGTCGAGTACGGCCTGCTGGTGGCGGTGATTTCGATCGTCGTCGTCGGTGCAGCCATTCTGGTGGGCCAGGAGCTGTCCGCGGTCTTCAACAGCGTGGCCGGCTGCTTGAACTCACCGAGTGCGTCGGCCTGCTTCTAAGGCCGGCCTGAACGCAGCCTTACGCGTCATCGCCGGCCGCTTTTTTGCGGCCGGCGAGCGCTGTTTGTTCCTCGTAAGAAAGCGTTGATTTTTCAAGCCACTTAGCGACCCTCCGCTAAGCCTTCCTTCACAAGTTAATGCGACAATTTGAGCGATCGGCCAAGGCGCGGCCGGCGAACGCCGGATCTGCGCCCAGCACTCTCCAGATCGCAGAGGGACGCACATGTCGAAACTCGATATTTCCCCGACGTCGGCCAATTCCGACCGAACCGTGCAGCCCTATGTCGATGGGCCGCGCGGCGTCGATACGGCATCCGCCGCGCCGCTGGCCGAACAGGCGCTGGCGCAGCCGCCGATCGACCTCGAGGCGTCGGGCGCCTGGTTGACTTGGTCGGATGGACCGCCGGCGCTGGACGGCGCCGGACCGGCATCTCAGGCCGCCGCAGACGCCGACGTGTTATTGGCGCTGGCGCAAGCGGCTGCGGACGAGGACGTCGCGGCCGATATTATCGCCGAGCTCGCCGCGCTTGCCGAAACCGAGCCGGCGGCCGGGGGCGAGCAATCTGCGCCGACCCCCGGCGGCGGAAACCATCTATTCGCCGCCTTCGATCCGGGCGAGCTTCTCCACGGCCTGAAGCCTGCGGACCTGCTGGGGCCGTCGGATCTTTATCTGCAGGCGGAAGGGGATGTGTTGCGCGCCGGCGCCGGCGGGGATTTTGTCGGCAGCGTCCGCTCAGCCAGCGCAGGGGGCATCGCTAGTGCGGACGCTCCGCACGGCGCCGGCCAGTCCCAGGGCGACGGCGAAACCGACGTCGGGCGGGGCGACGGCCAGCAGGCTCACGGCGGTACTCCTGGCGATCCTCCTGCCGACGATGCAGGCTCCATCGACGACGATGGACCCGTCCCGCCCAGCGGCAATGGCCAGGGCGCCGGGGGCAGTTCCGGCTTAGGCGATGGAAGCAATCCCGGTCAAGGCGGCTCCCATGCCCAAGGAAACAACGGCGGCAGCGACAATCCCGGCGGCGGCAACGCGGGCCAAGGAAACTCGGACGGCGCAAATCCGGGCAACGGCGATGGTGGCAACAGCGCGAATGCCGGGACCGGCGGCCAGGGCGGCTCGCAGGGCCAGGGCAATAACGGCGGTGATGGCGGGGCCGACGCCGGCAACGGGAACGGCAATAACCCTAACGCCGGTGGCGGCAACGGCAACGGCAGTGGTAACAACGCCAACGCTGGCGGCGGAAACGGCAACGGCAACGGCAACAGCGCCAATGCCGGCGGCGGTGCGAACCATTCCGGAATGGGCGATGGGTCCAATCCCGGTCAGGGATCGCAGCATTCGAACAGCGGCAATCAAGGCCAGAACAATCCCGGCGGCGGCGATGACGGACAAGGCGGCGGGTTCCTTACGATGGACCAGCTCCTGCCGCCTCCCGAAGTCAACGCGCAAGGGTGAGGGTCGGAGCGTCCCGAAACCGTCGCCTTAACTCGCCAGCAGGACGGCCGCCTTGCCTCGCGCCTCGGTCGCCTGGTCGCTGAAGTGGAGCGCATCGAGGACCGAGGCGTAGGTTTTCCACGTCCACGGGCTCTTCGGCCGAGCGACCGTCCGCTCGGCCAGCAGCATGCGGGCGATGTCGAAACGGTCGGCTTTGAAGGCGGACAGAATCAGCAAGCGTTCGAAGATATCGCGCTGCGCGTGGCTGCCGCCGACGCGATGGATGCGATAGCGGAAAGGCATCATCAAATCCAGCGCCGCTTGGTACTCGCCGCGGCGGAACGCGAATAGCGCTTCGCAGAGCGGGATCCCCACCTGCTCGGCGACGCGCGCTTCCGTCTCCTCCGATTGGCTCGCGTAGCGGCGCATCGAACCGACCATTCCTGCGAGGGCCATCTCGCGTCCGCCTGCGGCAAGGCTCATCGCGTAGTGTAGGTCGGCGAAAATCAGCACATGCTCCTGCGCCATCGGCTCGGCTTTGTCGGCCAGTTCGCGCCATCTCGCCCCGACTTCGACGCCGGCGCATTCGAGCCGCCAGAGCAGCGAAGCGGCGTTGCAGATATCGAGGTATTCCTCGGACTTGTCGGCCCGTATTTCGCGGTCATAGAGATCGAGGACCGTGTCGTAATTCTCGAGCTCGAGGTGGAACAGGGCGCGATGCCACCAGACGTGATAAGCGAAATTGTTGCAGCCGCTCCAATTCGCGGCGAGATCGGTGATCCACGCGATGCCCTCGCGATGCCGATTCTGCATCTCCATCACATGGACGACCGCATGCGCCGCCCAGACGTCCTTCGGATTGGTCTCGACCGCCCGTCTCCCGACCCGTTCGGCCGGCTCGTAGTCGCCCGACTCTTCGAGGCCGAAGGCGTGGACGCCCAGGACAAAGCCATGCCCAGGTACGCGCGGATCCCAGGCCGGCAGGACGCGCGCCGTCGAATCGCGCATGCGCTGGCTGTCGCCGAGATAGAAGTGCATGAAATGGGCGAGCCGCAACGCCAATACGTCGCGCGGCGATTCGGCGAGAATCGATTCCCAGGCCGCGACGGCGCGCTCGAGATGGCCGCGCGTCCACGCATCGAGCGCCGCAAAGTGCCGGCGCTCGCGCTCGCTCGCACCGCGCCTCGTCGTCGCTTCCTCGGCGGTGGCGAGGCACTGGCGCGCCTTGCCCGCCAGCGGCCGGCGGGCGAAAAGCATGAAGAAATATCCGCGAATGCAATGCGCCAGCGCGAAATCCGGATCGGCGGCAAGCGT